>NZ_CP028960.1:3052500-3209973 GCF_003071365.1 Methyloceanibacter sp. wino2 | reverse complement strand
TCGCGGGGCTGGTGCTGACCCATGCCCATGAGGATCACTACGGCGCCATCCCCGATCTCTGGCCCTTGATCGGGCGGGTTCCGATCTATGCCACGCCCTTTACGGCGGCAATGCTGCGCGGAAAGCTCGGAGAGGCTCGCATGGATGACGACGATCTGCCGCTCGAAATCGTACCTTTGGGCGCACGGCGCCAGATCGGTCCCTTCGACGTCGAACTCATCTCGATGTCCCATTCGATTCCCGAGCCGACGGCGCTGGCGATCCGCACGCCGCTCGGGACGGCGCTCCACACGGGCGACTGGAAGCTCGACGAGAGGCCGCTGACCAGCCCCCCGACGGATGAGAATCGCCTGCGCGAGATCGGCCGCGACGGTGTCGATGCGCTGATCTGCGATTCGACAAACGCCATTCGTGAAGGCGTCTCGCCTTCGGAAGCCGAGGTCGCGGAGAACCTGATCACGCTGATCAAGAAGGCACCGGCTTGCGTCGCCGTCACGACCTTCGCCTCCAATGTCGCCCGGCTGGGCTCGGTAGCAAAGGCCGCCCAAGCCGCAGGGCGCGAACTCGTCGTCGTGGGCCGCGCCATGTACCGGGTGATCGAAGCGGCCCAAGCGACCGGCTATCTCGATCCGGAACTGCGCTTTCATCAGGAAACGGCCTTCCGGCAATTCCCCGGCGACAAGGTCGTGGCCCTGTGCACGGGAAGCCAGGGTGAGCCGCGCGCGGCCCTGGCGCGCATCGCGGCGGGAGAGCATCCGCATGTCTCGCTCAAGAAGGGCGACTGGGTGATCTTCTCGTCGCGCACAATTCCGGGAACGAGAAATCCGTCGGGCGGATACAGAATGCACTGTCTGATAATGCCATCGAGATCCTTACCGACCAGGATGCACTGGTGCACGTGTCCGGCCATCCGCGTCGTGGGGAATTGGAGCAGCTTTATTCCTGGGTGAAGCCGGCCATCGCGGTGCCGATGCACGGTGAAGGTCGTCATCTGGAAGCGCACGCGGAACTGGCCGAGGACCTCGGCGTCCCGGAAGTCGTCCGAGCCCGCAACGGCACGATGGTGCAGCTTCTGCCGAAGCCCGCAGGCATCGTCGATGACGTGCCCGTGGGCCGGCTCTATCGCGACGGCGCTATCCTGACGTCGTCCGACGAGGGCCAAGTCCGGGATCGCCGCAAGCTCAGCTATGCAGGCATCGCCGCCGTGTCCCTCGTCTTGACCACGAAGGGAGAACTGGTCGCCGATCCGGAAGTCACGCTGACGGGGCTACCCGAGGAAGACAACTACGGGGTTCCGCTGGAAGAGATTGCCCGCGACGCCGCGATCGGAACGGTCGAGAGCATCCCGCGCCCGCGCCGCAAGGACCCGCAGCTTGTCTCCGAAGCGGTACGCCGCGCCGTTCGGGCGGCTCTGGGCCAGGCCTGGGGCAAGAAGCCCATCTGTACCGTGTTGACGACCGTGCTCTAACCGCCGCAGAAAGAGGCCTTGAACGCCTCAATTGCCGTTTAGACTGAGGTCGAGATCCCTATTCGAACCTGGAGCAGAGATACATGATTGGCCGTTTGAACCATGTGGCGATCGTCGTGCCGGACCTTGCGGCCGCGACCGCCGTCTATCGCGACACGCTCGGTGCGACAGTCTCTCCGGAGGAAGATCAGCCGGAGCACGGTGTACGGACGGTTTTTATCGAGTTGCCGAACACGAAGGTCGAACTCCTGGGCGTCCTTGGCGACAATTCGCCGATCGCGGCCTTTCTGGAGCGCAACCCGAGCGGCGGCATCCATCACATCTGCTACGAGGTGCCGGATATCATGGAAGCGCGCGACCAGCTCACCAAGGAGGGAGCGCGCGTGCTTGGCGACGGTGAACCGAAGATCGGCGCCCACGGCAAGCCGGTCCTGTTCCTTCACCCCAAGGATTTCTGCGGCACCTTGGTCGAACTCGAAGAGGCTTAGGCCATGAGTCTCGCCTTCGGCGTCGCCATCTACTTCGTGATCTGGTGGGTTGTGCTCTTCGCCATCTTGCCCTGGGGCGTGCGCACGTCTGAGGAAGCGGGCGAAACCAGCAATCCGGGTTTCGCCGACAGCGCGCCCCACAAGCCTAGACTGCTGCCGAAGATCATCGCCACGACCATCGTGTCCGGCATCGTCTTCGCCTTCATCTACGCCATCATGGTGCATCACATCATCAGGCTCGACGACATTCCGTTCTTCCCACGGTACGAGCGGGTTCAGGAAGCGCCTCAAACGAATTGAGGTGTGAACGGAAGGCTGGCGCGCGGGTGGGCATAAAAAAAAGCAAGGTCCCAAAGGACCCTGCTTTTTTAGTGTTTACTCCTTTTCTTCACCACCGGGACAGCTCTCGAGGAGCGGGGCGGTAAAGCGGCTGCGCTTGTCCATCGGGTGGACGCGCGCCAGGAGTCTTTCCTCCCAAGACTTGGACCAAAATAGTCTTTGCCACTAAGTGGTCGTTGACATTGTCCAATCTCTAAACGCTTCACGTCACAACCTACGGGGGCCGAGCGCTCTTGCGTTGTGGGCGGACCCTAGCTTGGCCGCGCCAAATTGTCACCATGATTGTGACTGGTCGACGCAGATTAGTTCGAAAAAGTCGATCACCTCATTTGTGAACCAAAAGAAACCCGGCATATTGAGAGCTCAAACGGGTAAAACTGCCTGATTGAGCGGCACACGCCCCAACTGATTAAAACCAGAGCGCGTTTTTCGCCATAGTTTCGACTGCAAGTAAGCGGCGCGCCCCCGGGCCACCGCAGGGCGTGAACCCGGCCGGAGAATCATCGCGGCAATCCGATAAAGGTCACGCGGCTCGATTGCCACCATGGGCGAACTTGTCTATTAGCCGCATCTAGGGTGCGTCATGGTGCCATCGCCGCCGCTTGCAGCCCGAGATCAAACGCGGCCGGCCCTCCATGGCCTCGGCCACATCAACGCCTTCAGAGCTTCACGATGCGCCTCAGCCGTTTCTTTATGCCCATCCTGCGTGACGACCCCAAAGAGGCGGAAATCGTCTCGCACCGGCTCATGCTCCGTGCGGGCATGATCCGCCAGTCGAGCGCTGGCATCTACACTTGGCTCCCTCTGGGTTACCGGGTTCTGAGCAAGATCGAGCAGATCGTGCGCGAGGAGCAGGACCGGCAGGGGCACTCGAACTCCTGATGCCGACGATCCAATCCGCGGATCTGTGGCGCGAGAGCGGACGCTACGACGACTACGGCAAGGAGATGTTGCGCATCCAGGACCGGCACGAGCGCGACATGCTCTACGGTCCGACCAACGAGGAACTGATCACGGCGATCTTCCGAGACGGTGTGAAGTCCTACAAGGATCTGCCGCGCATCCTCTACCACATCCAATGGAAGTTCCGGGACGAGATCAGACCGCGGTTCGGCGTCATGCGCGGCCGCGAATTTCTGATGAAGGATTCCTACTCGTTCGACCTCACCCAGGACGACGCGCGCAAGTCCTACAACAGAATGTTCGTCTCTTACCTGCGCACCTTCGCGCGCATGGGGCTGAAGTCGATCCCCATGGCGGCCGAGACCGGCCCGATCGGCGGCGACCTCTCGCACGAGTTCATCATCCTGGCTGAAACAGGCGAGAGCGAAGTCTATTGCCACAAAGACTATCTCGCGATGGAGCCGCCTGGTGCCGACCTCGACTACGACGGCGACCTCGCGCCGCTCGTGAAGGACTGGACCAGCCGATATGCGGCGACCTCGGAAATGCACGACGCCACACGGTTCGAGTCGGACGTCCCCGACGCGGACCGCGTCACCGCGCGCGGCATTGAAGTCGGCCACATCTTCTTCTTCGGGACGAAATACTCCGAAGCGATGGGCGCCAAGGTGCAAGGTCCCGACGGGGACTTGATCACCGTCGAGATGGGCTCTTACGGCATCGGCGTGTCCCGTCTTGTCGGCGCGATCATCGAAGCATCCCACGACAAGGCCGGCATCATCTGGCCGAAAACGGTGGCGCCGTTCGACCTCGGTCTCATCAACCTGAAGGTTGGCGATGCGGACACGGATGCCGCGTGCGAGGACTTCTACGCACGGCTGCAAAATGCGGGCTTCGACGTGCTATACGACGACCGCGACGATCGCGCCGGCGCGAAATTCGCCGCCATGGACCTGATCGGTCTGCCCTGGCAGTTGATCGTCGGGCCGAAAAGCCTGAAGGCCGGCGAGATCGAACTGAAGGAACGTGCGACCGGCGCCCGCCATAGTCTCACCTTCGACTCGGCGTTGACTATGCTGACCGATGCAATGACAGGCCGTACCAAGGAAGGCGCATGAGCGCGAGCGACACCGTAGCCGGACACGTCGAAAGCCCCGCGGCACCGACCACACGCCCCTTCGCTCCCTTCGAATGGCTGGTGGCGCTGCGGTACCTGCGCGCACGCCGCAAGGAAGGCTTCATCTCCGTCATTGCCGGTTTTTCCTTCATTGGCATCATGCTCGGCGTGGCCACGCTCATCATCGTCATGGCGGTCATGAACGGCTTCCGGCAGGAGCTGTTCGACAAGATGCTCGGGCTGAACGGCCATGTGGTCGTGCACAGCGTCGGACAGTTCACGGACTATGACGAGGTCTCCAAGCGGATCGGGAACGTGCCCGACGTGAAGCACGCGCTTCCGCTTGTCGAAGGCCAGGTGCTCGCGTCGACGCCGCTCGGCTCTACCGGAGCCCTGGTGCGCGGCCTGCGCGAAGACGATCTCAAGAGCCTGAAGGCCATTTCGAGCAAGGTTCATTTCGGCACGCTCGACGGCTTCGACGACAATCCCGGCATCGCCATCGGCAGCCGCATGGCGAACACGCTCAACGTCAAGGTCGGAGACAGCGTCTCGATCCTGACACCGCGCGGCGCGTCAACCCCGCTCGGCACGGCGCCGCGCATCAAACGCTATCCCGTCGTAGCGATCTTCGAGATCGGTATGTCCGAATACGATGCGAGCATCATGTTCATGCCGCTGAACGAGGCGCAGATCTATTTCAATCAGCCTGACTCGGTGACGGTCCTCGAAGTGGTCCTGAAATCGCCGGACGAAGTTGCTGAACTCGCGCCCGCTATCCTCAAGGCCGGCGGACCGTCCATCTATGTCACCGACTGGCGCCAGCGCAACGCGACCTTCTTTTCGGCCCTGCAGGTCGAACGCAACGTGATGTTCTTGATCCTGACACTGATCGTTCTGGTGGCGGCGCTAAATATCATTTCGGGCCTGAAGATGCTCGTGAAGGACAAGGCGCGCGACATCGCGATCCTTCGAACCATGGGAGCCACGCGCGGCTCCGTGATGCGGATCTTTCTGATCGCGGGCGCCACGATCGGCGTCGCCGGGACGCTGGCCGGGCTTGCCCTCGGCGTGCTCGTCTGTCTGAACATCGACCACATCCGCTGGTTCGTCTCCTGGCTTACGGATACCGAACTCTTCCCGGCCGAGCTCTACTACCTGTCCGAGCTTCCGGCGGAGATGGATTCGGGAGAGACGACCTCCGTCGTGATCATGGCGCTGACGCTCTCCGTTCTGGCCTCCGTCTATCCGGCCTGGCGCGCCTCCCGGCTCGATCCGGTCGAAGCGCTGCGCTACGAGTAGGGGGAACCGTGGACGCGATCGAAAGAACGCCGGCATTGCAGCTCGTCGATCTCGAGCGGGGCTTCACCCAAGGTGACCGCCGCATCGATGTCTTGAAGCTGGCCAATGCGACCTTCTACCCGGGTGAGACCGTGGCGTTGCTCGGCCCTTCGGGCGCCGGCAAGTCGACCCTCCTGCATATCGCGGGCCTTCTCGAAAAGCCCGATGCAGGCAGCGTGATCATCAACGGCCGCGACTGCGGCACATCGGGAGACAACGAGCGCACGCGCATCCGGCGGATGGAAGTAGGCTTCGTCTATCAGTTCCACCACCTGCTGCCGAGTTCTCGGCGCTGGAGAACGTGATGCTGCCCCAGCTCGTGCTCGGCCGCTCCAAGGACGACGCCGAGGCCCGAGCCAAGGCGCTTCTGGACCCGCTCGGTCTCAAGGACCGCTGGACCCACCGGCCGGCAGAGCTCTCCGGTGGCGAGCAGCAGCGCGTGGCCATTGCGCGCGCCGTGGCGAACCAGCCCAAGGTCCTTCTTGCTGACGAGCCGACGGGGAACCTCGATCCGAACACCGCCGACAGGGTCTTCGACCAGATGATGCACCTTGTTCGGGATGAGGGAGTCGCAGCCGTGATTGCCACCCACAATCTCGATCTGGCCGCGCGCATGGACCGGGTCCTGCGCCTGACGGACGGATTGCTTGTGGAGGAAGAGGTCGCCGTCGTGGAAGCGGTCGGCTAGGCGCCTTGCCATACGGGCTCAAGGGTCCACAATTCCGTCGAGAAGCCTGGTGAGTCTCTGACCGCCCCCAAGACGGAACATCATGAGCGAAAACAAGCCCTTCGTGCACCTGCGCGTGCATTCCGCCTATTCCTTGCTGGAAGGCGCGCTCACGATTCCGAAGCTCGTCGAGCTGGCCAAGGCCGACGCGGCGCCGGCTCTGGCGCTGACCGATTCCAACAATCTGTTCGGCGCGCTCGAATTCTCCGAGGCCGTCTCCGGCGCCGGCATCCAGCCCATTATCGGCTGCACGCTGAACCTGACCTTTGATAAGCCCGGCAAGAAGGGCGGGGCCCCGGAGCCGGTGAACCAGACCCCCGACGGCCGCATAGCGCTCCTGGCCAAGGATGAGGCCGGCTACGGCAATCTGATGGAGCTTTCGAGCCGCGCCTATTTCACGGCGGCCGAGACGGGGGACGCCTTCGTCACCATCGATGAACTGGCGGAACACTCCCAAGGCTTGATCGCGCTCAGCGGCGGACCCGAGGGCCTCATCGACACGGCCTTCGCGGACGGGAATGCGGAGCTTGCCCGTGCCCGCGTCGAGGCGCTGCATTCGATCTTTGGAGACCGCTTCTATATTGAGCTCCAACGCCATGGTCTCGCACAGGAAAGGGCCGTCGAGCCCCACCTGGTGCAGCTGGCCTATGAGCGGTCGATCCCGCTCGTGGCCACCAATGAGCCGTTCTTCGCCACCACGGACGATTTCGAGGCGCACGACGCGCTGATCTGCATCGCGCAAGGCAGCTACGTGGCCGTCGACGAACGCCGCCGCCTCAGCCCCGAGCACTATTTCAAGTCCGCGGCCGAGATGCGGGCTTTATTTGCCGACCTGCCCGAGGCCATCGAGAACACGGCCGAGATCGCCCGGCGTTGCGCCTACCGGCCGCAAAAGCGAAGTCCGATCCTGCCGGCGTTTCTTTCCGGTGGCGAGGCAAGCGCCGCCCTTGCCGAGACCGAGGCCGAGGAGCTGAAACGGCAGGCGGAAGAAGGACTTGCCGCGCGTATTGCACAACACGGAACAGCCCCGGGTTCGGACGAGGCGGCCTATCGCGAGCGGCTCGCCTTCGAGCTCGAAATCATCACCCGCATGAACTATCAGGGCTACTTCCTGATCGTTTCGGACTTCATCAAATGGACCAAAGGGCAGGGCATCCCCGTGGGGCCGGGGCGCGGCTCCGGCGCGGGCTCGCTCGTCGCCTACGCGCTGACGATCACCGATCTGGACCCCATCCGCTTCGGGCTCCTGTTCGAACGCTTCCTGAACCCGGAACGCGTGTCCATGCCGGACTTCGATATCGACTTCTGCCAGGACCGCCGCGACGAAGTTATCGCTTACGTCCGCGACCGCTACGGGGCCGACCGTGTCGCGCAGATCATCACCTTCGGTAAGCTCCAGGCCCGCGCCGTGCTGCGCGACGTGGGCCGCGTGCTGCAGATGCCCTATGGGCAGGTGGACCGGCTCTGCAAGCTCGTTCCCATGAACCCGGCCAACCCTGTGACGCTGCCCCAGGCCATTGCCGGGGAGCCGCGCCTGCAGGAGGAGCGCGACAAGGAGCCGATCGTCGCCAAGCTGCTCGACATCGGACAACGGCTCGAAGGCCTCTACCGGCACGCCTCGACCCACGCGGCGGGCGTGGTGATTGCGGACCGGCCCCTGACCGAGCTGGTGCCGCTTTATCGGGACGCGCGCGCGCAGCTCCCCGCGACCCAGTTCAACATGAAGTGGGCGGAAGCAGCCGGGCTGGTGAAGTTTGACTTCCTGGGGCTCAAGACGCTGACGGTCCTCGACATGGCGCGGAAGCTGATTGCCCGCGATGGACCCGACATCGATCCGTCGAAGATCCCGCTCGACGACACCAAGACCTACGAGATGATCCAGCGGGCCGAGACGGTCGGCGTGTTCCAGCTGGAAAGCCAGGGCATGCGCGATGCCTTGCGCAAGCTGAAGCCCGACCGGTTCGAAGACATCATCGCCATGGTGGCCCTCTACCGGCCGGGCCCGATGGACAACATCGAGACATTCGTGAACCGGAAGCACGGCAAGGAGAAGATCGAAAGCCTTCATCCCATGATCGAGCCGATCCTGGCGGAGACCTACGGCGTCATCATCTACCAGGAACAGGTGATGCAGATCGCTCAGGTCCTGTCGGGCTACTCGCTGGGCGAAGCCGACCTGCTGCGCCGGGCCATGGGCAAGAAGATCAAGGCCGAGATGGACAAGCAGCGGAAGCGCTTCGTCGACGGTGCCGTGGCAAACGGCGTCGAGAAGGGCCGGGCGGAATACATCTTCGAACTGGTGGCCAAGTTCGCCGGCTACGGCTTCAACAAGTCCCACGCAGCGGCCTATGCGCTGATCGCCTACCAGACGGCCTATCTCAAGGCGAACTACCCGCCCGAGTTCGTCGCGGCCTCCATGACGCTGGACATGGGCAACGCCGACAAGCTCAACAGCTTCGCGCAGGAGGCGCGGCGCCTCGGCATCAAGCTCGAGCAGCCGTCGGTGAACTACTCGGAAGTCGGCTTCATCCCGAATGGAAAGGCGATCCGCTACTCCCTCGCGGCACTGAAGAATGTCGGTCAGCCAGCCGTCGAGTCCATTGTGGCGGAGCGGAACGCCAACGGACTGTTCGGCGACATCTCGGACTTCGCACGCCGCTTGAACCCGCGCCACGTAAACAAGCGCGCACTGGAGACTCTCGCGACCGCCGGGCCTTTGACGAACTCGGCATCGACCGGGCCACGGCGCTCGAGAACGTGGACCGGATGGTCCTCGCCGGGAACAGCGCCCAAGAAGCGCGCGCCGGCGGCCAGAACGACCTGTTCTTCTCCGGCGGCAATCAGGCCCCGCCGCCCATCGAACTGCGCAAGGCGCAAGCATGGCTACCGACGGACAGGCTTGCCAAAGAGTTCGAGGCTGTGGGCTTCTTTCTGACCGGGCACCCGCTCGACGAATACAGCGAGGTCCTCAAGTCTCTGGGCGTCGAGACCTGGACCGAATTCGCGGCAAAGGCGCAGACCAAACGCGTTGTGGGCCGGCTTGCCGGCACGGTGCTGTCTTCGCGCGAGCGCAAAGGCAAGACCGGCAACCCCTATGCGTTTGTTGCCTTTTCCGATGCCACCGGCCAGTTCGAGGCGGTGATCTTCTCCGAAGCGCTGATTGCGGGCCGGGACCTTCTGGAAGCCGGATCGGTGGTGCTTCTCGACGTGGAAGCCGAAGCGGATGGCGAAACCGTGCGGGTCCGCGTTCAAGGGCTCTCGTCCCTGGACAACACCGCCGAAGAGCGCTCCTCGGGCATGAAAGTCACCGTGGACGATCCCCAGGCCCTATCGCTGCTGGCTGCGCAGATCGACGCTGAAGGCGGGCAGGGACGGTTTCGCCTGCGTCTCCTCATCGACGGCAAGGAGGTCGAGTTCGACCTGCCGCAAGGCATCGATTCCACACCCCGGCAACGCAGTGCGCTCAAGCTTCTGGACGGGGTCCTGGACGTCAGCGCGATCTAGGTCCTACCGAAGTCCTCTGAGCCCTTGATTTGGAGGCGTTTCCAGACTTGCCAAGCACGGGCGTGCCCCCTATAAGGCGCACCATCTCACACGCGGGGACAAAGCGTCACAAAGGGCCTCTATAACCTTTGCGCTCGCTCCGGTGACCGGTCTTTTGGCCGGTCTCTCAACGCCCCGCGGCGGAAAAACCGGAAAAAGGAGTCTGCAGTCCCATGGCACTGCCCGATCTTTCTATGCGCCAGCTCTTGGAAGCTGGTGTTCACTTCGGCCACCAGACGCATCGCTGGAACCCGAAAATGGCGCCGTTCATCTTCGGCTCCCGCAACAACATCCACATCATCGACCTGACCCAGACGGTGCCGCTGCTGCACCAGGCTCTGGTCGCTGTCTCCGACGTGGTCGCCAAGGGCGGACGCGTGCTCTTCGTGGGCACCAAGCGTCAGGCCACGGAAGCGATTGCCGAAGGCGCGCGCTCGTCGGCGCAGTACTTCATCAATCACCGCTGGCTCGGCGGTACGCTGACGAACTGGCGCACCATCTCGCACTCCATCAAGCGCCTGAAGGCACTAGAGGAGCTGCTCGACGGCGAGCATCGCGGTCTCACGAAGAAAGAGCTGCTGCAGCTGACCCGCGAGAGGGACAAGCTGGAGATCTCGCTCGGCGGCATCAAGGACATGGGTGCTCCGCCGGACCTCATCTTCGTGATCGACACCAACAAGGAGTCCATCGCGATCGCCGAGGCCCGCAAGCTGAATATCCCCGTCGTCGCAATCGTCGATTCAAACTGCGATCCGGACGGCATCAACTATCCCATTCCCGGCAACGATGACGCCGGGCGCGCGATCACGCTGTACTGCGACCTGATTGCCCGTGCCGCCATTGACGGCATCGAGCGCGGCCAGGGATCGGTGGGCGTTGATCTGGGCGAAGCCGAGGAGCCCATGGCCGAGCCGGCCATCGAAGAGGCCCCGGCAACGGAAGCAGCCCCGGCCGAAGCCGGCACGGCTGAGTCCACAGCAAACGCGTAATTGAAAAGCCGGGCCCTGTCGGCCCGGAACAAGTGAAGAGGAACTGATGGCGACGATCACTGCGGCCATGGTCAAGGAGCTCCGCGAGAAGACCGGCGCGGGCATGATGGATTGTAAGTCGGCCCTGAACGAGAACGACGGCGACATGGAAGCCGCCGTTGATTGGCTTCGTGCTAAAGGCCTCGCCAAGGCGGCGAAGAAGGCCGGCCGTGTCGCCGCCGAAGGCCTGATCGGCATCGCGGAGACAGATACGGAAGCTGCCCTCGTTGAAGTCAATTCCGAGACCGACTTCGTGGCCCGGAACCCGACTTTCCAGGAAATGGTCACCGCCATTTCCGACTCGGCCATCAAGGCCAAGGGCGACATCGAGAAGCTCGGTGCGGAAGCCTACAAGGGTGGCAGCTCTGTCGCTGACACCCTGAAAGAGATGGTCGGCTCGATCGGCGAGAACATGACTTTGCGCAGGACGGCCTATCTGGACGCCGGCAAGGGCGTGGTCGCGAGCTACATCCATAACCAGGCCGCGCCCGGTCTCGGCAAGATCGGCGTAATCGTCGCTCTGGAGTCGACCGGCGATGCGGAGACCGTGAGGGGCTTCGGCAAGCAGGTCGCCATGCACATCGCGGCGACGAACCCGCAAGCCATCGACACGGACAGCCTGGACCAGGACCTGGTCGAGCGCGAGCGCACCGTCCTCACCGAGCAGGCGAAGGAGTCCGGCAAGCCGGACAACGTCATCGAGAAGATGGTCGAGGGCCGCTTGCGGAAGTTCTACGAGGAAGTCGTCCTGCTCCAGCAGCCCTTCGTGCACGATCCGGACAACACGGTCGCCAAGGCCATGGAAGCCGTCGGCAAGGATGCGGGCGCACCCGTCAAGATCGTTGGATTCTACCGGTTTGCCCTGGGCGAAGGCATCGAGAAGGATGAAGGCGACTTCGCCGCGGAGGTTGCCGCCGCTGCCTCGGGCGCATAGGGTTCAGGCGGTGGCTCGGTATCGAGTCGCCGCCTATCCAAGCCTGGGTGGGCCGGGGGCATTTCCACCCGGCCAGTTTTCGGGTTAATCCCGCCATATTGCCGCCGGAGCCATGCGTTGATGGACACACCGTCTGCCGCGAAGTCGCGCTACAGGCGCGTACTCGTCAAACTCTCCGGGGAAGCGCTCGCCGGCGATAAGGGCTTCGGAATCGACCTCGATGTCATCGATCCGATCGCGAAGGACATCGCCGCCGCAGCGGCGATCGGCGTCGAGATCTGTGTCGTCGTCGGCGGCGGTAATATCTTCCGCGGCATGATGGCGGCCGAGGGCGGCATCGACCGCGCCCGCGCCGATTACATGGGCATGTTGGCGACAGTCATGAACGCGCTCGCGCTTCAGACGGCCATCGAACGGGCAGGGCAGACGGCCCGCGTCCTTTCCGCGATCCCGATGCCGACAGTCTGCGAGCCGTATATCCGGGACAAGGCGCTCGATCATCTCAGCAAGGGGCGTGTCCTGGTCTTCGCGGGCGGGACCGGCAATCCGTTCTTCACGACCGATACGGCCGCCGCGCTGCGCGCCGCCGAGATGGAATGCGAGGCGCTTTACAAGGCCACGCAGGTCGACGGCGTCTATTCCGCCGACCCCAAGAAGGTCCCGGACGCAAAGCGTTATGACCGGCTGAGCTATGCCGAAGTCCTCAAGCAGGATCTGAGGATCATGGACGGGGCCGCAATCGCCCTTGCCCGCGACAACCGGATTCCGATAATTGTGTTCTCGATCAAGAACCAAGGCAGCTTGGCTCTTGAACTCCAAGGGCAAGGGGCCTCGACGACCATCGACGGCGGTTAAGCCGTCCCACACATTCGGAAACGCCAACACAACGCGCCAGAGCCGGCTCGGAACGCCGGAACGATGGCTGCTAGGGAAGACAAGATGTCCGACTTTGACTTGGATGAAATCGAACGGAGAATGCGCGGCGCGCTGAGCTCTCTAAAGCACGAGTTCAGCGGGCTGCGCACCGGCCGCGCCAGCGCCAGCCTATTGGATCCGGTGATGGTGTCCGCCTATGGAAACCCGATGCCGCTGAACCAGGTGGCGACCGTCAACGTTCCTGAAGCACGGATGATCACCGTGCAGGTCTGGGACAAGGGACAGGTACCAGCGGTTGAAAAAGCCATCCGCGAATCCGATTTGGGTCTGAACCCGGTGGTCGAAGGCCAGCTCTTGCGGCTGCCTATCCCCGAGCTCAACGAGGAGCGGCGGCAGGAACTGGCGAAGGTCGCGCACAAATATGCGGAGCAAGGCCGGATTGCCGTGCGCAACGTGCGCCGCGACGGCATGGAGCATTTGAAGAAGGCCGAGAAGGACGGCGACATGGGCAAGGACGAGCACCATGCGCTGGCCAACAAAGTTCAGGATTTGACCGACAAGGTCATCAAGGAGATCGACGAGTCGCTCGCCACCAAGGAAGCGGAGATCATGCAGGTCTGACCAGGACCCGCATGCGGACGCTGGTTGGCCGGTTTCGGAGAAGCACGCAGTGACGCTCGTAGTGGACAACAAATGGGGCAGTGAGACCCAGCCGGGTCCGCGCCATGTCGCCATCATCATGGACGGCAATGGCCGCTGGGCCTCGGAACGGCGCCTGCCGCGCGTTGAAGGTCACCGCCGCGGCGTCGAGGCCGTGCGCCGGGTTGTCGAGGCGTCGCGCGATCTCGGCATCACGCATCTCACCCTGTTCAGCTTCTCCTCGGAGAATTGGTCGCGGCCCGCCGAGGAGATCAAAGACCTCTTCGGGCTGTTGCGGCGCTTCATTCGTCGCGACCTCGCCGACCTTCATAAGAACGGCGTCCGCATCCGCATCATCGGATCCCGCACCAATCTCGACGACGATATTCAGCGCATGCTGGACGATGCGGTGGAGCTGACGAAAGAGAATACGGCGCTCAATCTCACGATCGCGTTCAACTACGGCTCACGCAACGAGATCACACGGGCGGCGGCCCGCATCGCCCAAGACGTCAAGGCGGGCACGCTCGCACCGGACGACGTGACGGAGGAGCTTTTCGGGTCCTATCTCGACACGGACAGTCTGCCAGATCCGGACCTGCTCATTCGCACCTCCGGCGAATTGCGCCTGTCGAACTTCCTGCTCTGGCAACTGGCCTATGCCGAGTTCGTGTTCGTCGACACCTACTGGCCCGACTTCAACAAGACCCATTTCGAAGAAGCGATTGCCGAGTTCCAGCGGCGGAACCGCCGCTTTGGCGGCCGCACCGTGAGATCGACGGCGTGACGTCTCCGTCGCCTTCCGAAGACAACTCCTCGCAGTCTCAGCGCAAACCCTTGCCGGAACTGCGGCGCCGGATCGGTTCCGCCGTGTTCCTGGCCGCATTGACGCTCGGCGCACTGGTTCTCAGCCCCTGGACCTTCCTCGTCCTCGTGATCGCCTCGGCCATGGTCCTGACCTGGGAGTGGGGCTCGGCAACGCGGGCGACAGGCGGCGACGCCACCTCGATCATCCATATCGCTTGCGCAACCGCCGTCGTCATTTTTGTTGCGGTCCATAAGTACGAGTACGCAGCGATCATCTTTGCCGCCGCCATGGTGACGCTCCTCGTTTCCGGCTACCAAAAGAAGACGCCGAAGAAAGCGAAACTCGACGCGGGCGGCCTGGCCTATGTGGTGCTGCCCGCCGCCGCCCTTATTTGGCTCCGCAGCGACCCGAACCACGGGCTGACGGCCATCCTGTTCGTCCTCGTCGTTAGTTGGACCACGGATACGGCGTCGTATGTCGGCGGCCGGACATTCGGCGGTCCGAAATTTGCGCCGACGATCTCACCGAAGAAAACCTGGAGCGGCTTCGTCATCGGCACCGCCACGCCCATGCTGGTTGGCGTACTCTTCGCGTACTATCTCGGCAACAGCTCGCCGGTGGCTCTGGCGCTGGTGGCATTAGTGCTTGCCTTCGCCTGCCAGATGGGTGACTTGCTTGAGAGCGCCGTGAAACGGAGCCTGGGCATCAAGGATATGAGCCAGCTTATTCCGGGCCATGGCGGCTTCTTCGACCGGATCGACAGCCTCCTGATGGCGGCGGTCGTGGCCGCGTTGATCGCCCTGCGGAACCCTGAATTTCCGGCCGCCGGGCTCTTGATATGGTGAGGCGCGTACCCTGTTTCCCGTAAGAGAAAACGCCGATAGCGAGCCCCGTTCGAGCGCCAAGCAGCCCAAGCGGATCAGCGTGCTCGGCGCCACCGGATCGATCGGCGAAAGCACGCTCGATCTCGTCGGGCGCAATCCCGACGGCTACGAAGTCATCGCGCTGACCGGCAACAAGAACGTGGCACGGCTCGCCGAGCTTGCCGTGCAGCATGGCGCGAAGCTGGCCGTGACAGCGGATGCGGGAAGCTACAAGGACCTCCTGCTGGCGCTGGCGGGCACGGGCATCGAAGTGGCGGCGGGACCGAAGGCGCTGCTCGATGCGGCGTCCCGTCCTGCAGACTGGATCATGGCCGCCATCGTCGGCGTCGCCGGACTCAGGCCCACCTTGCGCGCCGTGAAGCAGGGCACGACCGTCGCGCTCGCCAACAAGGAATGTCTCGTCTCCGGCGGCGAGATCTTCATGCGCGAAGTGGCCCGGCACGGCGCGACCCTGTTGCCCGTGGACTCCGAGCACTCCGCGGCCCGTCAGGCCATGACCGGCACCGAGCCCGACAAGATCGAATCTGTTTGCCTGACGGCCTCGGGCGGTCCCTTCCGGACCTGGAGCGTCGCGCAGATGGCGGAGGCCGGTCCCGAGCAGGCGCTGAAACATCCGAACTGGTCGATGGGCGCGAAAGTCACGATCGATTCCGCGTCCCTCATGAACAAGGGGCTGGAGCTCATCGAGGCACATCATCTTTTCGCGCTGCCGCCGGAGAAGCTGTGTGTGCTGGTGCATCCCCAGTCCATTGTGCACTGCCTTGTGCAAATGACCGATGGGGCGGTGCTGGCTCAACTGAGCTGCCCGGATATGCGCACGCCGATTGCCTACAGCCTGGCCTGGCCCGAACGCATGCATGTGCCCAATGAGCGCATCGATCTCGCCATGCTCGGCTCCCTGACCTTCGAGGCGCCGGACCCCGAACGATTCCCGGCCCTGCGCCTGGCCAAGGAGGTTCTGGACACCGGGGGCGGCGCCGGCGCCGTTCTGAACGCAGCCAACGAAGTCGCCGTTGCGGCGTTCCTCGAGAAGCGGCTAGGGTTCCTCGGAATCGCCGGACTGGTCGAGACCACGCTGGTCGACTGCGCCGACCTGATCGCTCTCACCGCGGAAACCGCCGAGGATGTCTACGAGATCGACGAAGAAGCGCGCCGCCGGGCGAGGGATCGGCTGCCCCGTTGGGCGGGGGCAGACGCGGGGAACTGAAAACACAGCGCACCGGGCCGGTACCGGCATTCCGGGACGTACCAAAATAGGCCTGCGCCGACAATCTGACTAAGAAGGGCCCAATTCTCTAGGTAACCGGACTTATGGACATATTCACTTCGCTCGCCGGTTTCGGCGGCAACTTTCTCAGCTATCTCATCCCGTTCCTGTTCGTTCTGACCGTCGTGGTCTTCGTCCACGAGATGGGGCACTTCCTCGTGGCGCGCTGGTGCGGCGTGGGAATCAAGGCGTTTTCCATCGGCTTCGGCCCCGAGATTTTCGGGTTCAACGACAAATACGGCACCCGCTGGCGCGTTGCCTGGATCCCGCTTGGCGGCTACGTCAAATTCATCGACGACGAGAATGCCGCGAGCGCAGGACAGAAGTCCCTCGAGTCGCTACCTGAGGCCGATCGCGAGAAGACCTTCCAGGGAAAGACCCTTGGTCAGCGTGCCGCCATCGTCGCCGCGGGCCCGATCGCGAACTTCATCTTCGCGATTCTGATTTTCACGACCATTTTCAGCATTTTCGGCGAGCGCATCACCGCCCCGAAAGTGGACGCGATCAACCCGGACAGCGCCGCGGAGCGGGCCGGTTTCCAACCCGGCGACCTGATCACGAGCATCGACGGGACGAAAATCACGAACTTTTCCGATATGCAGCGGATCGTCGCCACCAGCCCCGACCGGGAACTCCATTTCATGGTCGACCGGGACGGCAGAACCGTGGACCTGACGGCAGTCCCGGAGCGGAAGGAAATCACCGACCGCTTTGGAAACACGTTCAAAATCGGGCTCTTGGGGATCCAACGCAGTGCCTCGCCGGATGATTGGACGCTGAAGCGCCATGATCCCGCCACGGCCTTCGTGATGGGCGTCAAGGAATGCTACTTTGTCGTGTCCCGCTCCCTCGGGTACCTCTACGACGTGATTAAGGGCCGTGAAGATGCCGATCAACTCGGCGGTCCACTGAGAATTGCTCAAGTATCCGGGCAGGTTGCGACCGCCGGCTTTCTTGCGCTCCTCAACCTCGCTGCCATCATCTCGGTCAGTATTGGGCTCATCAATCTTTTCCCAATACCTATGCTCGATGGTGGCCATCTGCTGTTTTACGGAATCGAAGCCGTGAGGGGGAAACCGTTAAGCGAAACCACACAGGAAATCGGTTTTCGCATTGGCCTTGCGTTCGTCCTCATGCTAATGATCTTTGCGACCTGGAACGATCTGATTCATTTGAAGTTTCTGTGATGGTGGGATTGACGGGCAGGGGACGAAAAGAACCGCTCAAATTCACCTGAAAAGAGACAGAACGTATCTAAAATCGGCCACAAACAGATGGCCAGCTTGGTCCATAGGCCCATAGCCTATGGGGGGTTTGGGTTAACGGGGGATTACACCAGAAATGGTGCGGTGGACGTTGGAAAGAGGGCTCGCAGCAGTCCTCCTGGTGTTGTGTAGCGTCCCGCTCTCGCTGGGTATCAGCGCGGGCTTTGGCGATCTCACTGCCGTTGCCCAAAATGCCACCATCAGCTCCGTCGTCGTCCAAGGTAATCAGCGAGTCGAAGCCGAAACGATCCGCTCCTACCTCACGTTTTCCGCCGGCGACCCCTACGACCCCGGCGAGATCAATCAATCCCTGAAGACCCTTTTCGCGACCGGCCTTTTCAAGGACGTCCGCATTCGGCGCCAATACTCCACGGTCGTCGTCGTCGTCGTCGAAAATCCCGTCGTTGCACGCGTCCGGTTCGAAGGCAACAAGGACGTCGAAAGCGACACGCTGAGCTCCGAAGTTCAGGTGAAGCCGCGCTCCGTCTATACCCAAGCGCGCGTTCAGGCCGACGAGCAGCGGATCCGCGATGTGCTTGCCCGCCAGGGCCATTACGACGCGCAAGTGAGCGCCCAGGTCATTCCGCTCGGCGGCAACCGCGTGGAAGTCGTCTATCAGATCGGTGAGGGCGTTAAGACCAAGGTCAAAGCGATCAAATTCGTGGGCAACGAGGCGTTCAGCGCCTCCCAGCTGCGCTTCGTGGTTTCAACGAAACGGACAAGCTGGCTCAGCTTTCTGAAGAACGACAACATCTACGATCCGGATCGGCTCGCTCTGGACCGCGAACTGCTGCGCCAGTTCTATCTGAAGAACGGCTATGCGGATGTACGCATCCTCTCCTCGAACGCCGATATGTTGCCGGGTGAGGGGGGCGGCGGTTGGCTGAACCGGAACGAGGGCGGCTTCGTGATCACGTTCGAGATCTACGAAGGCCCGCGCTACGACTTCGGGTATATCGATATCGAGAGCGCCTTGCCGTCGTTGGATGTGAACGCGCTCAGTGGCGCTCTCCTGACGAAGCCCGGCAAACGCTACAACGTCGAAAAGGTCGAGAAGACCGTCGAAGCCCTGACCGTCAAGGTGTCCGAACAAGGCTACGCGTTCGGTCAGGTCCGGCCCCGTTTCGATCGCGATCCGACCACACAGACGATCAACATCACCTACGTGATCGACGAAGGTCCGCGCGTCTACATCGAACGGATCAACATCGTCGGCAATTACCGTACCGAAGATCAGGTCATTCGCCGGCAGTTCCGTCTGGCGGAAGGCGACGCCTATAACCGTCTGCTGATCGAGGCCGCCCGCAAGCGCTTGCGTTCGCTCGGCTTCTTCAAAACGGTCGACATTCAGACATCACCTGGCAGTGCGCCGGATCGCGTCGTCATCGATGTCGTCGTCGTCGAACAGCCGACGGGCGAGTTCTCGTTCGGTGTCGGTTACTCCACGACGGAAGGCGTCATCGGCGACGTGAGCGTCACCGAGAGAAACCTGATGGGCCGCGGCCAGTATGTCCGCCTTGGTCTGTCGGGCAGCCTTGAGCGTTTCCAGGTGGACTTCAGCTTCACCGAGCCGGCCTTCCTCGGCCGCAACATCGCCGCCGGTTTCGACCTCTTCCACAAGGAAGTCGACCTGACCAACGTCGCCTCGTTCAAGCAGCGCGATACGGGCGGAAACTTGCGTATCGGTTTCCCGGTCGCGAACAACACGCAGCTTGGCCTGCGCTACCGGCTGCAGCGCGAAGAAATCTACGACGCCACGCGAGACGCCTCGCTTGCGATCAAGCAGGCTGCTGACGAAGGCGCCGTCCTCGTCTCGAGCCTCGGCTATACGCTGGCCTACGACACCCGGAACCTGCCGCAGTCGCCGACCAGCGGTATCTTCGCCTCGATCTCCCAGGACTTCGCGGGCGTCGGCGGCGATGTGCAGTACAACCGCTTCATCCTCGACACCCGGGGCTACTACCCAATCACCAACAAGATCACGCTCGTGGGACGCGTCCAGGGCGGTGTCATCGAGCCTTGGGGCGGCGAAGATTTGCGTCTGACCGACCTGTTCTTCAAGGGCGGCGAGACGATCCGCGGCTTCGACCGCGCCGGTTATGGCCCGCGTGACGCCTGTCGCAACCCGACAACTGGAAAGCGCGTCCCGGACTGCAGCCAGGACTCGCTGGGCGGCAAATATTTCTGGGCCACGACGGCCGAAGTGCGCTTCCCGCTGCCGCTTATTCCGGAGAACCTCGGCATGCAGGGCGCCGTTTTCGTCGACGCGGGCTCTCTCTGGGGTCCGGGTGAGGCGGCCATCCAGGCGGTCGATATCGACGAAGGCAGCTACATCGAGGACACTGCGGACATTCGCCTCTCGACCGGTGTCAGCCTCATCTGGCAGTCTCCGCTCGGCCCGCTCCGCGCCGATCTTGCCGAGGCCCTGCTGAAGGCCGATTTCGACAGGACCGAGCTCTTCCGCTTCGGCGCCTCTACCGCTTTCTAAAGGTTGCCACTGTCTGATGCGGCGTCCATTGTCGCGAGCGCTTAAGCGCTGCTCGCAAGGAGAACCAATGGAACATCCGGGATTTTTCAAACGCGCCGGTCCGTTCACTTTGGGTCTCGTTGCTGAGACTGTCGGGGCAGAACTCGCATCCAACGCTAACCCCGACCTTGAGATCGTCGACGTCCTGCCGCTCGACGATGCGGGCGAGGGGCACCTGTCCTTCGTAGACAATCCCAAATATCTACCCGCGCTGGAGACGACGAAGGCGTCTGCATGCATCGTCGCGCCGAAATTCGTCCGCAAAGTGCCTTCCGGCACCGCTGCTCTCAGGATGCGCGAACCCTATCGCGGCTTCGCCAAAGCAATCGCCTTGTTCTATCCGGAATCGGTCCGTCCGAAGACGGCCGGACCGGCCAGGGAGGGGGATTCGGCCCCCGGCGTCCATCCGTCCGCGGTCCTAGAGCCCGACGTGATCGTCGAGCCCGGCGCCGTCATAGGGCCCGAAGCTCATATCGGACGGGGTACAACGATTGCCGCCGGCGCCGTCATCGGCTACCGGGTCCATATCGGCCGGAACAGCTATATCGGGCCCAACGCCGTCGTGACCCATGCCCTTATCGGAAACAACGTCGTCATCCATTCCAGCGTCGCGATCGGCCAGGACGGATTCGGCTTTGCGATGGGGCAGGAGGGCCATATGAAGGTGCCTCAGATCGGGCGCGTCGTGATTCAGGACGATGTGGAGATCGGGGCCAATTCGACCGTCGATCGCGGGGCCCTTCGGGATACGATTATCGGAGAAGGCACTAAAATTGATAATCTCGTCCAAATCGGGCACAACGTCATCGTCGGCAGGCATTGCATTATTGTGTCGCAAACGGGTATTTCGGGCAGTTCCGAGCTCGGCGATTTCGTGGCTCTGGGCGGGCAGGTCGGCGTCGTTGGCCACCTAAAGATCGGTGCTGGAGCGCAAATCGCTGGGAGCAGCAACGTACGGGGCGACGTCCCGGCCGGAGCACGCTGGGGCGGCACACCGGCCAAACCTGTCCGGCTGTGGTTCCGGGAGCTGACCCTTTTGCGGCAGCTTGCCGAACGTAAGGATGTAAAGATTGACCAAGAAGAAGGCGGGGACGGCGAGTAGCCAGCCCGCATCGAAGGAGCCGGTCCGAATGAACGAGAGCGGAGAAATTCAGAGGCCTGATCGGGTGGAAGCCGCCGATATCATGAAGCTTCTGCCCCATCGCTACCCCTTCCTGCTTGTCGACCGCATTGTCGACATGGATGGGGATCGCTCTGCGACCGGCATTAAGAACGTGACGGCGAACGAGCCCTATTTCCAAGGGCACTTTCCCGGCAACCCGGTCATGCCCGGCGTCCTTCTGATCGAAGGCATGGCCCAGACGGCCGGCGCTCTATGCATGCGATTCCTCGACGAGTTCGAGGAGCCGCCGCTCGTGTATTTCATGGCCATCGACAAGGCGCGTTTTCGCCGCCCGGTGATCCCCGGGGACACCGTCCACTACCATGTGGAGAAGATGCGCAGCCGCGGCAAAGTCTGGCGCTTCAAGGCGCGTGCCCTGGTCGACGGCAACCTGGTGGCCGAGGCGGAAGTCAGTGCAGTGATCGTCGATACGATCGAGGCAGAGTAAACGTTCCATGTCCAATATTCATGCGACCGCGCAGGTCGACCCGGGTGCGAAGCTTGGGTCGAATGTCGAGATCGGGCCGTTTTGCGTGGTCGGCCCCAATGTCGAGATCGGCGACGACGTCGTCATTCGCTCCAATGTCGTAATCGACGGACGCACCACGATCGGTTCTGGGTGCAAGATCTTTCCGTTCGTTTCGGTCGGGCTCGAACCGCAGGACATCAAGTACAAGGACGATCCGAGCACGGTTACGATCGGCGAGAACACCGTGCTGCGCGAGCATGTGACCGTACACAGAGGAACCTCCACGGGACATATGGCGACCCGTGTCGGCTCGAACTGCTTCCTGATGATCGCGGCACACGTGGCGCATGACTGCCAGATTGGCGACAATGTCACCCTCGTGAACAACGTCGCGCTCGGAGGCCATGTCTCCGTCGGCGACGGTGCAATCATCGGCGGGCTTTCGGCCGTGCATCAATTCGTCCGTATCGGGGCCTATTCCTTCGTCGGCGGCATGTCGGGCGTGGCCGCGGATTTGATCCCCTATGGCATGGCGCTGGGCAACCGGGCCAACCTCAACGGCCTGAACATTGTCGGCCTCAAGCGGCGCGGCTTCCCGCGCGAGCAGATCCATGAGGTGCGCAAAGCCTATCGCATGCTATTCTCGAGCGAAGGCACCATGAAAGAGCAGCTCGAAGACGTCGAAGCGATGTTTTCCACGAACGAACTGGCGCGTCAGATCATCGACTTCATCAAGAGCGATACGGATCGCCAATTCTGCATTCCCAGCAATGTCGCATCGCCGAGCCGCTGACAGTCAGCCGTCGGAAGCCCTCAAGACCACAAGGGTCACGGGGCCGCTCGGCATCATAGCCGGGCGCGGATCCTTGCCGGTGATGATCGCCGACGCGGCCAGGGCCGACAATGTACCGCTCCATATCGTCGGGATCCAAGGCGAGGCTGACGCCGAAATCGAACGCTTTCCACACACTTGGATCAAATGGGGTGAGGTGGGAAAGGTGTTCTCCGCCTTGGAGAAGAGCGGCTGCAAGGATCTCGTCATCATCGGTGGCGTAACCCGCCCGCATATCAAGAACGTTCGGATCGATTTCGGCGCCGTCAAAGCATTGCCGTTTCTCCTCAGTCTACGCAAAGGCGGCGACGACCGTATCCTGTCGCGGATCGTGCGCTTCTTCGAACAGAATGGCTATCGGGTGCATGGTGCGGGCGACATCCTGCCCGAGCTTCTGGTTCCCGAAGGAACGCTGACCCGGCTCTCGCCCTCAGCGGACGACAAGGCGGACATGGCGCTCGCCTTCAAAGTCGTCCGTGCACTGGGCCAGTTCGACATCGGCCAGGCGGCCGTCATCGCAAGTGGCTACGTCCTGGCCTTGGAAGCCGCCGAAGGTACCGATGCGATGTTGGAGCGTTGCGCGGAAATCAAACGGCGCGGCCGCAGCCATGGGACCGGCCCAGGCGTGCTGGTGAAGGCGCCGAAACCGGGTCAGGAAGAACGCGTCGACATGCCCACCATCGGCCCGGAGACCATGCTGAAAGCGGCGGAGGCGGGGCTTTCCGGCGTAGCCGTCGCGGCACGGCGCGTGCTCATCGCCGACTACAATCGTACGCTCGAGATTGCCAACGAACGGAAGCTCTTCATCTACGGAGCTCCTCAGGAAGAGACGGACGCCTAGCCCCTAACGATCGCCCATGGCAACGAAGGGACGCTCCGTGGCGCCGGTGTAGAGCTGGCGGGGACGGCCGATGCGCTGGGACGGATCCTCGACCATTTCCTTCCACTGCGCGATCCAGCCCACCGTCCGCGCAAGGGCGAACAGCACCGTGAACATCTCCGTCGGGAAGCCGAGCGCCTTCAGGGTGATGCCCGAATAGAAGTCGATATTCGGATAGAGCTTCTTCTCGATGAAGTACTCGTCCGACAGCGCGATCTTCTCGAGCTCCATGGCGACCTTGAGGATCGGATCGTCCTGCAGCCCCACGGCGCCCAGAACCTCGTGGCAGGTCTTCTGCATGATCTTGGCGCGCGGATCGTAGTTCTTGTAGACGCGGTGCCCGAAGCCCATCAGGCGGAACGGGTCGTCCTTGTCCTTCGCGCGCTTGACGTATTCGGGGATCCGGTCGACGGACCCGATCTCCTCCAGCATCATGAGCGCTGCTTCGTTCGCACCGCCATGGGCTGGCCCCCACAAACAGGCGATACCTGCGGAGATGCACGCAAACGGATTGGCGCCCGACGAGCCGGCCAGCCGAACGGTCGACGTGGAAGCGTTCTGCTCGTGATCGGCATGCAGAATGAAGATTCGCCGCATGGCCCGGGTCAGCACCGGATCGATCGGATAATCCTCGCATGGCACCGCGAAGCACATCCGCATGAAGTTGGCCGAATAATCCAGATCGTTCTTGGGATAGATGAAGGGCTGGCCGATGGAATATTTGTAGGCCATGGCCGCGATGGTCGGCATCTTGGCAATCATGCGGATGCTGGCCATCTCGCGCTGCCACGGATCGCGAATGTTGAGGGAGTCGTGATAGAAGGCCGACAGCGCGCCGACGATGCCCACCATGATGGCCATCGGATGCGCATCCCGGCGGAAGCCGGAGAAGAAGCGGTTCATCTGCTCGTGCAGCATCGTGTGGCGCGTGATCCGCACCGTGAACGCGTCGTACTGTTCCTTGGTCGGAAGCTCGCCGTAGAGCAGCAGATAGGCTGTCTCGAGGAACGTCGTATTCTCCGCAAGCTGATCGATCGGATAGCCCCGATACAGCAGGACGCCCTTGTCGCCGTCGATATACGTGATCTTGGATTCGCAACTCGCCGTGGAGGTAAAGCCGGGATCGTAGGTGAAGCACCCCGTGCGGCCGTAGAGCGACGTGATGTCGATGACATCCGGTCCCATCGTGCCGGAGCGGACCGGCATCACATGCTCGCCACCGCGGAGCGTGACGGTCGCTTCGTCCACGTCGTTCGAGCCAAGCTCTTCTGCGATACTCATCTCAAAACCTCCTGGACATAAGCGGGGTGGCGGGCAAAACGCTCAACCGGATTAACGAGAATACGACGCCCCCAAAATTCACCGCTTCGTTTTGCGTTGCCGCATTTTCGCGTCGATTTTACTGCAGCGCAACACGAGTTGCTGCATAAATATTACGCACTTTGGACGGCTTGCGTTTGGTCTGCAATTCGCGCCAAAGCCTCGTCGCGCCCGAGAACCTCAAGCACATCGAAGATACCGGGCGAGGTCGACCGGCCGGTCAGGGCCGCGCGAAGCGGCTGCGCAACCTTACCAAGCTTCCGGTCGGTCCGCTCGGCAAAGGCGCGGACACTGGCCTCGATTCCCGCCGCGGACCAGGGCTCGACAGCCTCGAGATCCGGCAGCAGCTCGGCCAAGGTCTCGCGGCCGCCGCCATCGAGGAGCTTGGCCGCCTTGTCGTCGGGCGCGAGAGGGCGCTCGGCGAAGAGATAGTCCGCGCTGTCCAAGAGCTCGATCAGGGTCTTGGCCCGTTCCTTCAAGCCCGGCATGGCGCGCTCGAGCTTGCCCCAGCCGTCCTCGCCGATGCGGGCGAGCAACTCGTCCCCGTTCGCAAGATGCGGCACGAGCGCCTTCAAATGACTCACGATCTCCGCATCCGGCATGTCCCGCAGGTAGTGGCCGTTGAGGCTTTCGAGCTTAGTGAAGTCGAATCGCGCCGGCGACCGCCCAATGGCCTCGAGATTGAACCAGGAGATCATTTCGTCGGTGGAGATGACTTCCGCGTCGCCATGGCTCCAACCGAGACGCACCAGGTAGTTCCGCAAGGCGACTGGCAGGTAGCCCATCTCGCGATAGGCCTCGACACCGAGCGCGCCGTGACGCTTCGACAGCTTCGCCCCGTCCGGCCCGTGGATCAGCGGTACGTGGGCATAGATCGGCGTCTCCCAGCCGAGCGCCTCGAAGAGCTGAGTCTGGCGCGCCGCATTGGTGAGGTGGTCGTCGCCGCGCACAACGTGGGTAATGCCCATGTCGTGGTCGTCGACCACCACCGACAGCATGTAGGTCGGGGTGCCGTCGCTGCGCAGGAGCACGAAGTCGTCCAGATCCTTGTTGGCGAAGGTCACGCGGCCTGAACGCGGTCCTCGATGACGGTCTCGCCGTCGCGCGGCGCCTTGAACCGGATCGCCGGTGCGACACCTTCCGGTGCCAGGGCGGGATCCTTGTCGCGCCACGTCCCGTCGTAGCCCGGTGAGCCGCCCTCGGCGCGCGCCTTCTCGCGCATGGCCTGCAGTTCCTCAGGCGTCGCATAGCAGCGATAGGCTTTCCCCTCGGCCAGGAGCTGCTCGGCGGCCTCACGGTGACGCTCCGCGCGCGAGAACTGATAAACGGGCTCGCCGTCCCAATCGAGCTCCAGCCAGCGCAGCCCGTCGAGAATGGCCTCAATGGCAGCGTCCGTGGATCGGGCCCGGTCCGTGTCCTCGATTCGAAGCAGCATCTTGCCGCCATGAGCTTTGGCGAAGAGCCAATTGAACAGGGCGGTACGCGCGCCGCCAATATGCAGGTAACCCGTCGGAGACGGCGCAAATCGCGTGATAACGGTCTCGGTCATCGGTGAGGTCTTGACCCGGAAAAAGTGGTTGAGATGAAGAAGGAAAGCGTCCGCGCGAGGGTGTAGCATACGGGAGGCACGCGGGTAAGGGCAGGCTGGGGAGCCATGCCGGAAACCAGTTACAGCGAGGGTGGAGACGGCGACGGATGGCCGCCGGGCGCGTACAAGCGTCCGCAAGGACTGCTGCTGCGCCTGGCGCGAACTCTCACGGACGCTCTGGAGGCCGAGAGCGATCGCTGGATCCTGTGGCTGCCCGTCTTCTTCGCAGGCGGAATTGCGCTCTACTTTGCCTTGCCCACGGAGCCACAAGCACGCCTGGCGGTCGCATTCATTCTCGGCACGCTGGGCATCCTCCTGTTTGTCCGAGGCTCGCACGATGGGATTGCCTTGGCCGTCGCACTCCTGGCGCTCTCGTTGGGTTTCGGGACCGCAAAACTACGAACGGAACTGGTCCGCGCGCCTGTCCTCCAGGACGAACTGCGGCACGTGTCCGTCGAAGGGTACGTGGAAGCGTTCGAAAGGCGCAGCGATGCCCGCGATAGGCTGACGTTGCGCGTGCTCTCGATCGGCTCTCTGATCCCTGCGGAGACTCCAAAACGCGTTCGCGTGAGCATCGCGGGCAAGAACACGACAGTTTTCCCGGGCGAGGCGATTTCCTTGCGCGCGACGCTGAACCCGCCGCCGGAGCCTGTCGCTCCCGGCGACTTCGATTTTGGACGGCGGGCGTGGTTCCAGCAGCTCGGCGGCATCGGCTATGCCACGGGCCGGGTCAGCCATCTCGACGGTGCCCCGACACCACCGACGGGCGTGCGCCTGTGGGCGGGGATCGACCGGCTTCGAAACGCCGTCGGCGCGCGCGTCCGCGCCGCGCTGCCCGGCGAGGACGGCGCGATCGCCGTGGCCCTGATCACCGGGGAGCGGGGCGGCATCCCGAAGCGCGTGACCGAGGCCATGCGGGACGCGGGGCTCGCGCATGTCCTCGCCATTTCCGGCCTTCACATGGTGATCATGGCCGGCAGCGTCTTCTGGCTCGTGCGGGCACTGCTCGCTAGCGTGCCGGCGCTTGCCCTGCGGTACCCCATCAAGAAATGGGCGGCAGCCGCCGCGCTCCTGGCCGCCACGTTCTACCTGGTTCTGTCCGGAGCGGCCGTCCCGACTGTCCGCGCCTATTTGATGATGGGGGTCGTCATGATCGCGATCCTGCTCGACCGACC
Source organism: Methyloceanibacter sp. wino2 (assembly GCF_003071365.1). Lineage (NCBI taxonomy): Bacteria > Pseudomonadati > Pseudomonadota > Alphaproteobacteria > Hyphomicrobiales > Hyphomicrobiaceae > Methyloceanibacter > Methyloceanibacter sp. wino2. Next base: position 3,182,396 of record NZ_CP028960.1, on the reverse strand, counting down.
CGCCATCACCATGCGCAACGTCGCTATCGCTGCGCTTGCCATTCTCGCATTCGCACCCGAATCCCTGTTCGACCCGAGCTTCCAGATGTCCTTCGCGGCTGTCATCGGTCTGGTGGCGGCTTACGAGGCTCTATCGGCCCGTGAGCGCACGTCCGCGGCCGAGACCAGCGCCCTGTGGCGCCGCCTGCGCTGGACGGGCGCGCTCGTGCTGGGGGCGGGCCTGACGACCCTAATCGCGGGCACGGCCGTGGCGCCCTTCGCAGTCTATCACTTTCACCGCATGACCCATTTCGGCATCGCCGCAAACATGATCGTCGCACCGCTTATCAGCCTACTGATCATGCCGATGGCGCTCCTCTCCTTGATCGCCATGCCGTTTGGCCTCGAGGCATGGCCACTACAGGTCATGGGATATGGAATCGAATTGATGGTGGGGGCGGCGGCGTGGGTGGCCTCCTGGCCCGGCGCCGTCACGATCCTGCCGGATCTCTCTGGCTGGTCACTCGCGCTCATCGCGTTCGGCGGCCTGTGGCTGTGTCTATGGCGGACGCGGCTGCGGGCGCTGGGCCTCGTCATCGCCGCGCTCGGGCTCGCACTGGCGCCCCCCGGCAACCGCCCGGACGTGCTGATCGAGCGCGACGGGAGGACGGCCGCCATCCGCGGCGCGGACGGGTTGATCTTCCCGTCGGCCACCGCGGCAAGCTACAGCGTTGAGAAATGGCTCCTGGCCGATGGCGACGGCACTGATCCAAAGGGTCTGCCGCAGACCACCCCATTCCGCTGCGATCCGCTCGGCTGCGTGGGTAAGGTCAAAGGAAAGACAGTTGCGCTAATCCGAGAAACTGGGGCAATCGCCGAAGACTGCCGCAAGGCCGATATCGTGGTGGCGCCGTTCAAGCTCGGCAGGGCCTGCAAGGCACCCCGGATCATTGTCGACAGGGCGGCGCTGTCGACCCAAGGCGCGCACGCGCTCTATATCGAAGGATTGTCCATTCGGACGGAGACCGTTGCTGAGCACCGCGGAACACGCCCCTGGTCAGCGCACGCGGTAACTCCTGCCACCGATCAGCGCGAAGCCTCAGACCCGCAGACCAATCCCGAAGGGCAGGGAACTCAGTAGCGGCGAATAAGGCCCACGAGCCGCCCTTGGACCCGTACACGGTCCGGCCCGAAGATGCGGGTCTCATAAGCGGGATTGGCCGCTTCCAGCGCGATGGAATCGCCCCGCCGGCGCAGACGCTTCAGCGTGGCTTCCTCTTCGTCTACGAGAGCGACGACGATGTCGCCATTGTTGGCATCGTCGCATTTGCGGATCAGGATCGTATCGCCCTCCAGAATGCCGGCGTCGATCATCGAGTCGCCCTTCACCTCGAGCGCGTAATGCTCGCCCTTGGCCAGAAGCTCCGGCGGCACTTCGATCGTATCCAGCTTCGTCTGAATGGCCTCGGCCGGCACACCGGCCGCGATGCGGCCCATGATCGGCAGCACGACGGTCTGTCCGTCGGAGGCAGCGCCCGCCACTGGGGCCGACGCGCGCCCGAGGCTGCCTTCGATCACGCTTGGCGAAAAGCCGCGTCCGCGCACGGCAACGCTCTGCGGTACCGACTCGGGAAGCTTGATAATTTCCATGGCGCGTGCCCGGTGGGGCAGGCGGCGCACGAAGCCGCGCTCTTCCAGTGCCGTAATGAGCCGATGAATGCCCGATTTGGACCGAAGATCCAAAGCTTCCTTCATCTCATCGAACGAAGGCGGAACGCCTGACTCCTTCAACCGCTCATGAATGAACATGAGAAGCTCTTTTTGCTTCGCTGTGAGCATCTGGCCCCCTATTTGAGCGGCTCGAACCGAGCACCAACCAAAACTAGCTTCGGCCACTCTTGGATATGGCCTCGCCCGTATCGTACAAATCGTGAACAGTATAGATGTTCTATTTGTGTTCCGCAAGCGATACCCGACAGGTGTTGGCCCGAACGGCGCTTTTGGACGCCTTTTGTTCGTTTGATTCGGGTTGCCGGGCGGTTAACTAGTCCGGGAAGGGCAGGACGGATACCTTTCCGCCCTCAGGGACTGGCGGCGAAGAGGGCGGCTGCACGATGAGACAGTCCGCACGCACCAGTGCACCCATCAGGGAGGAATCCTGCGAGGGCAATGCCCGAACGGTGCGGGTGCCGTCACTGGAAAAGGCGGAAACGGCCCGATGATAGGCCTGCCGGGGACCGCCCTTGGCAAGCGGAGCGGCCAGAACGGCCTCTTGCAGGACATCGTCACGGCTTTCGCCGAGAAGCGCACACAGCATCGGCCTCAGGAAAACCAAACCGCAGACCAGTGCCGAAACAGGGTTGCCCGGAAGGCCGAGCACCCGCGCGGAGCCGAGCCGTCCTGCGAACACCGGTTTTCCCGGCCGCATGGCCACTTTGGCAAAGTCGAGCACGAGGCCAGCATCGGCGAGGGTCCCGGAAACCAGATCGCGGTCACCGACAGAGGCCCCGCCGATCGTGACGAGGATATCGGCGTCGGCGCCCCTCGCGATGGCGTCTGCAAGCGCCTGCGCCTCGTCAGGTGCAATCCCAAGATCGACAGGCTCACCGCCCGACGCATCGACAAGGGCAGCGATGCCGTAGCTGACGGACGCCACGATCTCGTCGGGACCAAGCGTGCTCCCGGCGGCACGATCTCATCGCCGGTCGAAAGGATCGCGACACGCGGCTTCTTGCGGACCGGCAGCTCCGCATGATTCATCGCCGCGGCAAGCATGATCGCGCGCGGGCCGAGCCTCGTTCCCGCGGTGAGCAGCACATCGCCGTCCATAAAATCCTGACCACGCGGGCGGATGTGCTGGCCCGCCACGGCGTCCTTGATCAGCACACTGTCTCCCAGCGCCTCGGTGTCTTCCTGGATGACCACCGTGTCGGCCCCGTCGGGCACCGGCGCGCCCGTGAAGATCCGAACCGCTTGGCCGGGCTCCAGGATGCCGTCGAAGCGCGCACCGGCTGCAGACGTGCCAACGAGGGCGAGCGTCGTGGGCAGGGCGGCCAAGTCGGCGGCACGAACCGCGTAGCCGTCCATGGCAGAGGAATCGAAAGGCGGTTGGGTGAGCGTCGCGCTCAAATCCTCGGCCAGCACGCGCTCTGCGCCTTGCGCAATCGGAACGCGCTCGACACCAAGCGGCGTCAGCCCCGGAGGGTCCGTTCAAGCGCATCCTCGACGGAAGTAAGGGCCATCGCTTACGGCGCGCGAAACGTGCCGGAACGCCCGCCCATCTTCTCGATCAGGCGGATACCGGAAAAGCTCATGGCCCGGTCCACGGCCTTGCACATGTCGTAGAGCGTCAGGCACGCGACCGTCACGGCAGTCAACGCTTCCATCTCGACGCCGGTCTTGCCGTCGACCTTCGCCGTCGCCTCGACGCGCAGGCGCGCATTCTCACGGTCGGGCGTAAAATCAACCGTGACCTTGGCCAACGCCAGCGGGTGACACAGAGGAATGAGCTCGGAGGTCTTCTTGGCGCCCATGATGCCGGCGATCCGCGCCGTCGCCAGCACGTCGCCCTTGGGTGCCGTCCCGTCCAGGATCATGTCGAGCGTCGCCGGCGCCATCGTCACATAGCCCTCGGCAGTGGCGCTGCGTGAGGTAATGGCCTTCTCCGACACGTCGACCATATGGGCCTCGCCGCGCGCGTTAAGATGCGACAGCGGGCTCTTCATGGGGCTGCTCATTGCGCCGCCTCGGTCGCAGGTTCCTCGCCCGTCAGGAGGGCGCGGGTGGCGGCGGCCACGTCCGGCTTCCGCATCAAGCTCTCGCCCACCAGGAAGGTGCGCACGTCGGCGCGGGCGAGCCGCGCCAGGTCCTCATGATGGAAGATGCCGCTCTCCGAGACGACGATGCGGTCGCCGGTCACGCGCGGGGCGAGACGTTCGGTGGTCTCGAGCGTGGTGTCGAAGGTCTTGAGGTCGCGGTTGTTGATGCCAATGAGTTCCGTCTTGAGCTTCAACGCGCGCTCGAGCTCCGCCTCGTCGTGCACTTCCGCCAGCACATCCATACCGAGGCCACGCGCCGCGTCCTCGAGATCGTGGGCCAAGGCATCGTCCAGCGCGGCCATGATGATCAGGATGCAGTCGGCGCCGAGAACGCGCGCTTCGAGCACTTGGTACGGATCGACCATGAAGTCCTTGCGCAGAGCGGGCAACGAGCAGGCCGCGCGGGCCATGGTCAGATATTCCGGGTTACCCTGAAACGAGGGACCGTCCGTCAGCACCGATAGACACGCCGCGCCGCCGGCCTCGTAGGCGACGGCGAGCGTCGGCGGGTCGAAGTCGGCCCGGATCAGGCCCTTGGACGGGCTGGCTTTCTTGATTTCGGCGATAAGCCCGAACTCTCCGGCCGCGATCTTTGCCTTCAGGGCACCAGCGAAACCGCGGGGCTTATCGGCCGGGTCGAGCTGCGCCCGCAGGTCGGCTTCAGAGTGCGATTTCTTTGCAGCCGCAACCTCTTCACGCTTGTAGGTCAGAATTTTGTCGAGGACGGTCGCCATGGGATATTCCTATCCGTCCACCTTAGCATTGGTGCGTTCCACAAGCCCCTCCAAAACCTTGAAGGCCTTGCCGCTGTCGATGGACTCCGCCGCCAGCGCAACCCCGTCACGCAGCGTGTTGGCTTTCCCGGCGACCAGCAGCGCCGCGGCGGCATTCATGAGGACGATATCTCGGATCGGCCCCTGGTTGCCCTGGAGCACGGACCGGATATGCGCCGCGTTCTCTTCGGCATCCCCCCCGATCAAATCCTCGGGCTTGGCGTCCGGCAGGCCGGCATTGCGCGGCGAAATCCGGAACGTGGAGACTTGGCCCTGGTCGAGGAGGGCCACCTCGGTGATGTTCGTGGTGGTCACCTCGTCGAGACCGTCCAGCCCGTGCACCACCCAGGCGCGCTCGACGCCGAGGCGCCCGAGAACACGGGCGATCGGCTCCACATATTTGGCATCGAACACGCCCACGACCTGATACTTGGTCGCCGCCGGGTTGGCCAAAGGTCCGAGCAGATTGAAGATCGTCCGCACACCGAGCTCGCGGCGTACCTTGGCCACATGGCGCATGGCGGCGTGGTGGGCCGGGGCATACATGAAGCCCAAACCACACTCGGCGATGCAAGCCTCGATGGTCTCGGGCGGGCAGTCCACGTTGACGCCGAGGGCTGCAAGAACGTCGGCCGAACCGGAACGCGAGGAAATCGACTTGTTGCCGTGTTTGGCCACGGGCACGCCGGCGCCGGCCACGACGAACGCGGCGCAGGTTGAGATGTTGTGCGTTCCCTTGGCGTCGCCGCCCGTGCCGCAGGTGTCGATCGCGTCCGCGGGCGCTTTGACCGGCAAGACCTTGTCGCGAAGCACGCCGGCAGCGCCTGCGATTTCGGCGACGGTCTCGCCGCGCACATGCAGGCCCATCAACAGCGCGCCGATCTGAGCGTCGGTGCCTTGGCCCGACATGATGGCCTCGAAGGTCATCGCCGAAGCCTTCTGCGAAAGGGTCTCGCCGTGGGCGATGATCTTGAGCGCCTCCCGTACGACTTCGGACTCCGCTTGCGGGGCGGGCGGGGGATTAGAGGACACCGGCCGTATCTTTCTCCGGGAGACCGCGGCTGTTCCGTTCCACGCGGGCAAGGTCCAGGAAATTGGCAAGCAGCTGATGACCGTACTCGGAGGCGATGCTTTCGGGATGAAACTGAACGCCATGCACGGGATAGCTTTTGTGCTGCATCCCCATGATGATGCCGTCCGGCGTTTCGGCCGTCACTTCCAGCTCGTCCGGCAGCGTGTCCCGGTCGACGACAAGCGAATGATAACGGGTGGCGGAGAAATCCTGCGGCAGCCCGGCGAAGATGCCTTTGCCTGTGTGGTGAACCTTCGAGAGTTTGCCGTGCATCAGATAGGGCGCACGGACGACCTTGCCGCCATAGACCTGACCGATGGCCTGGTGGCCGAGGCACACGCCGAGGATCGGCACGTCGGGCCCGGCACGGCTGATCAGCTCAAGGCAAATGCCGGCGCGGTCCGGGTCGCACGGGCCGGGCGACAGCACGATCGCCTCCGGGCCCTCAGCGAGGACCTCCTCGACGGTCACCTTGTCATTCCGGTAGACCTGGGTTTCCGCACCCAATTCCCCAAGGAAATGAACGAGATTGTAGGTAAAGCTGTCGTAGTTATCGATCAGGGTCAGCATGGGCTCAGTTATGCCTTGCGCCAATGTGCCGTCAAGACCGGCAAGCTTTTAGGACGCGGCATCTCCCCGAATGTCGCGGGGAGCCACAAACGCGGACAGGCTGCCGCTGCCCGTGTCGACGCTCGACCATAAACCGGCCGTGAAGTTGATCACCGCCAGTCCGCCCGTAGGATATTTCTCGGCCAAACGGTCCCGCAGTTCCTTCGGCCCAGCCCCGATCAATCCGAGTGCCAGAGCCTGGATCTCGGGATTGTGGCCGACAAGCAAGACGCTGCGTGCGCCGGGCTGAAGGTTGCGCAGCATGCCGAGCATCTGGTCGGGGCTCGCATGATACAGCGCATCGTCGTAAATCACCTCGGGCTCGATCTTGAGTTCGGGCAGCACGAGAGCGAGCGTGTCGACCGTGCGCTGCGCCGACGAGCACAGAATAAGTTCCGGGTCGATCCCGCGTTCCGACATGGCCCGCCCCATCGCCGGCGCATCGGCCATACCGCGCGTATTAAGCGGCCGTTCCCGGTCGGGGAGCGCCGGATTCTTCCAGCTCGATTTCGCGTGGCGCAGGAGGCTGAGGGTGAGCATGGTCGAGACCTCCTGGGCTCTCTATTGGCCGCGCTTGACCCGGGCGGCGAACCGGACGGCCTCGTCCGCGGCCTTGAACAGGGCTCCGGCCTTGTTGAGGCATTCGGTCTGCTCGTTCTCCGGAACGGAGTCTGCCACGATACCAGCGCCAGCCTGCACATACATGACACCGTCTTTCACAACGGACGTCCGCAACACGATGCAGCTATCCATTTCACCGTCGGCGGAGAAATAGCCGACGCAGCCCGCGTAAATGCCCCGCGCGGTCTCTTCCAGTTCGTCGATGATCTCCATGGCCCGGACCTTCGGTGCACCGGACACGGTGCCGGCGGGGAAGCCCGCCATCAGCGCATCGACGGAATCGTATTTCGGCGACAACTTCCCGGCGACGTTCGAAACGATGTGCATCACTTGGCTGTAGTACTCCAGGAAGAAGCTGTCGGTCACCTCGACGCTGCCGACTTCTGCGACCCGACCGACGTCGTTGCGCCCGAGGTCAAGCAACATGAGGTGTTCCGCGCACTCCTTGGCATCGGCGAGCAGGTCTTTCGCGAATGCCTGATCCTCCTCCGGCGTGCTGCCCCGCGGCCGTGTGCCGGCGATGGGGCGAATGGTGACGTCGCCCTTGCGTACACGCACCAAAATCTCGGGGCTCGACCCGACCACGGCAAACCCGCCGAAGTTGAGATAATACAGATACGGCGACGGGTTGACCCGCCGCAGCGCGCGGTACAGCGAAAAAGGCGGCAGCTCGAACGGCGCCTCGAAGCGTTGGCTGAGAACAACCTGGAAGATATCGCCCGCGGAGATGTACTCCTTCGCCCGCGCGACCTTCGCCATATAGGCATCCGGCGGCGTCATGGCGCGCGGCGCAGGATGGGGCATGTCGTCGGCAAGTTCGGGCTTATGGGGCAGAGGCTGATCCAGCCGCTCCAGAATGACGTTCAAACGCTCTCCGGCGCGGGCATAGGCGGCCTTCGCGCTGACGCCCGGCGCCGGCCGGACCGGCGTGACGACGCACAACTCGTCCTTCACGCTGTCGAAGATTGCAATCAACGTGGGACGCACGAGGATGCTGTCAGGCAGGCCGAGATCGTCCGCCGGGCCATCGGGCAGGTTCTCGATCAGCCGCACCGTGTTGTAGCCCATGAAGCCGAAGATGCCGGCCGCCATGGGCGGCAGCGCGTCGGGCAGGGCGATCTTGGACTCGGCCAACAGCGTCCGAAGGCTCTCGAGCGCCGGCTGCTGTACGGGTGCGAACGCGTCCGGGTCCGATTGCGGACTCCGATTGACTTCGGCCTTGTTGCCTTGCGCCCGCCAGATCAGATCCGGCTCACAGCCGATGATCGAATAGCGGCCGCGATTGGACCCACCCTCGACGGACTCGAAGAGAAAGCTGTTCGGCCGCTCGTCGGCGATCTTGAGCATGGCCGAGACCGGCGTTTCCAGATCGGCGACAAGCCGGGTCCACACCACTTGCGGGACACCCTCTTCGTAGAGACGCGCAAATGCCTCAAAGTCCGGCTCCATTGGAGCCGAACCGAGATCGGGCAGGGGCGGGCTCACCGAAGCTGGCGCCGAACTCATGGCGCCTCGCCGGTACCCGTCAACCGCGCCAGAGCCTGGCGGTTGACCTTCACGCCGTAGGTTTGCTCGAGCTCGCTGAAGTATTCCGCGATGATGTCCTCGCTATAGAGAAGCCCGATACGCGCGCCCAACTGCTTGAGCGCACGGGGATCGACCTCGGGCGGCTCGACGATGTCTTCCACCTGGAACACGATACGGCCCTCGTCGACGCCCGACGCAGCCGAACCGTAGCCACCCTTCGGCAGTGAGAAGGCCTGCTGCACCGCAGGCGGAAGCACATTGACCGTAATGTCGTCGCGCTTCAGCGCCGATGTCGGCAGCACTTCCTGACCGAGATCTGAGGCGACACCGTCGAGGGTCTTCGAACCGCTATTCAGCTCACTGATCAGCTTGTCCGTGTAGGTCTTGACCTGATTGCGCGTGGCCTCCCCACGCCAGCCCTCTTCGACCTCACTGCGAACATCGTCGAAGGGCTGCAGCGTTTCGGGCGTAATTCCCAAGACCTCGTACCACACCACGCCTTCGTCACGGGCATCGATCGGGTCGTTTTCGATTCCGGCATCGGTCGCGAAGACTCCATTCAAGAGCTCTTTCTGCGCCGGCGCTTCGAGCTGCGTGCCGTCAGGCTTCGCGCCCGTCCGATCGACCTGGTCTACGACCACGTAGTCGAGCTTGAGCTTGCCCGCCGTCTCTTCGAGCGTCGCGCCGGAGGCAAGTTCGTCCTCGACCTTGTCATGCATATCGAAGATCGCCCCGGAGGCACGTTCCTTGACGAGGTCCTTCTCGATGTTGGCCTTGGCCTCTTCGAAAGTGGGAATCTTGCCCTCGGTGATTTCGGTCACCCGAAGCAGCACCACACCACCGAGCTTACCGGTGACAGGCTTGCTGACCTCGTCCTTCTCGAGCTTGAAGGCTTCCTCCGCCACGACGGAATCGGCGAGGTCTTTTTTCGCCACGGTTCCGAGGTCGATATCGGATTCGCTGAGGCCCAGTTCCTTCGCTGCCTCGACGAAATCGGTGCCAGCCTCGATCTTGGCAGCGACCTTCTCAGCCTCTTCCGTACTCGGCAAAGCAATCTGCTGCACGTGCCGTGTCTCGGCCTGACCGAGCGTGTCCTTCTTGGACTCGTACGTGGCCTTGATGTCCGCCTCGGTGATGTTCAGCTCGTCCCTCACGGTATCGGGCGTCACGGCGATGAGCCCGACCTTCCGATATTCCGGCTGGGTGAAGGTCTGCTTGTGATTGTCGTAGTACGCTTTCAAGTCCTGTTCGGTCGGGTCGCCGGGCGCTTCGGCCGCGGACTTCGGGACGAGCACGTATTTCAAAATGCGGCGCTCTTCGTTGAAACGGTTCAACGCATCGATGACGGCCTTGGGGCTGCTCGCGACTTCACCGACCGTCACCAGCAACTGGCGCCGCAGAGTCTGCTCGCGCAGCGTCTGCAGATAGGCGCCTTCGCTCATGCCGATATTGCGCAAGGCGGACTGAAAGGCGAGGGGGCTGAAATTGCCCGCGCCGTCCTGGAAGGACGGATCCTTCATGATCTGCTCGAGCAGCGCCTCGTCGCTGATGCTGAGACCGAGATGGCTCGCATGGGTATCGACCGCGGCGCCGCCCACCAGCCGTTCCAGCACGCGCTGATCCAGACCCGCCGCGCGCGCCTCTTGCAGGCTGAGGGCACGGCCCGCGTCTTGGCTCATGGTGCGCAGGACGTCCTGCTGAGCGCGCTGATAGTCCTGAGGCGAGATCTCCGTATCGCCGACCTCGATCAAGGTCTGCTGGCCGTAGCCGGTGAAGATATCGGCGATACCCCAGATGGCGAAGCTCACCACCAACAGGGCGACGAGAATCAAACCGAACGTTCGTGCTGCGCCTTTGCGCAATGTCGCGAGTGCCACGCCTCGAAAACCTTCTTATTCATGAATTGCCAAATGCGCATCAGCGTCCGATGGTATGGCCGCTTCGCGCGGCGCGCATCATAGGTAGACAGCGCGGGTGCGGCAACACGCACGAGCAAAGGAAAATCGCGCTATTTCGATAAGGTAACTGCGCGAGTTGGGGGGAAGAGTGACTGCAATTAGGCCGCTTGTCGCCGGCAATTGGAAGATGAACGGGCTGAGCGGTTCGCTGTCCGAGCTTACGGCGCTCCGGAAACGTCTCGACGAGGCCCCCGTTCCGCAAGCCGACGCCATGATGTGCCCGCCGGCGACCCTACTCACCCGGGCCCGGGATGTGTTGGAGGGCTCCTCTATCCTGCTCGGGGCGCAAGACTGCCATCCGCTGCCCTCCGGTGCCCATACAGGCGATATTTCCGCAGAAATGCTGGCCGACGCGGGGGCCACGGCCGTGATCGTGGGCCACTCGGAACGCCGGATCGATCACGGCGAAACGGACGCGTTGGTGCACGCCAAGGCCCTTGCCGCTTACCGGGCCGGGCTGACCGCGATCATCTGTATCGGCGAGACCGAAGCCCAATACCGGGACGGGAAGACCCTCGACGTCCTGCGCAGCCAGCTGGAAGGCTCGGTGCCGGAGGGCGCGCGCGCCGCGAATACCGTCGTGGCCTATGAGCCTGTCTGGGCCATCGGCACCGGGCTCACGCCCACGCCCCCCGAGGTGGCCCAGGTCCATGGCCTCATTCGCTCCGTTCTGGGTCAAATGCTGGGCGATTCGGAAGCAGGCGCCATGCGGATTTTGTATGGCGGCTCCGTGAAACCCGCCAATGCCGCGGAACTTCTCTTCGTTCCGGATGTCAACGGCGCCCTGGTCGGCGGGGCTAGTTTGAAGGCCGACGATTTTTACGAGATTCTCGCCGTTTACGCGGAAATTCAGGGCTGATCAGTCCCCGGAAAAGCTTGGGTCGGCGCTTGCAAATCCGCTAGGGTTCTGCATTCTGCCAAGATGAAGACGGCAGGGGGCCAAGATTTGCTTGGGAAGCCGATAATGAAGCTGCATCCAATGGCAGTCATACTGCTCGTTGCCGGCTTCGTTGCGCCCTACGGCACCGTGCACGCCGAGATGCTGGAAGCCGAAGAGTGCGAAGCACTTAAGTCCCAGCAGAAGGCTCTCCTGACCCCGACGGTCCAGTCCGCCCTGACAAGGGGTCCCGACTGGGTCAAAGACAACCTTCACGACCAAGAAAAGATCGAGCAGGTCCGCGAATATCTGTTGGTCGAGGAAAAGCTCGCTTTCCGCTGCCGCACGAACGGCGTGCGGATCCCGAAACCGATGCCACCGCCGCTGCCCGACCGCAAACCCGCCGTTCCGACTTTCGTCGTGGCCGGTGTCGACGCCACATCGCTCATGCCGCTGCGCAACCCCTCGAGAGAGGCGGCCGACGCCATCGCGTCCGTCCTTAGCGAAGAAGGCGAGGGGGAAGGCGATATCGACAATGGCTTGGATGAAGCCTCCAAGGACGAGGACCCCGCCAATAGCGGCCTCGCCAGTGCCGCGGGCGGGGTGAACGCCGCCGGGGAGGCCCTCGCAAAAGACGAGGCGGCCATACGGCAGGGGCTAGCCAAGCCCTAGCGGATTCGGATAAGACAGCGCCTTCGAATAACAAGGCGACACTATGAGCACCGTACTTCTTCTGATCCATGTGATGATCGCGATGGCCCTCGTGGGCGTCATCCTGCTGCAACGCTCCGAGGGCGGCGCACTGGGTATTGGCGGCGGCGGTGGCGGCGGTGGCGCCGGATTCATGACCGGCCGCGGTGCCGGCGATGCTCTCACGCGGGCCACGGCCATTTTGGCGGCCTGCTTTTTCGCCACCAGCCTGACCCTGTCGATCCTGGCGAGCCACAATACGGCCTCCGGTCCGTCGATCGTCCCGACCAGTGGCGGCGAAGGCGGGCTGACCCCGCTTGCGATCCCCGGTCAGAGCGAACCGGCTACGCCCGCGGCACCCGCTGCGCCGTCCGGACCGCAAGTCCCGCAGTCGAACTGATTGCGTCCCAAGTTTCTCACAGGAAATTCTGCGCCATGACGTCACTCACGCCAGGTTTTGGCTGCGCATGAGCGAAGACTCGGTGTAGGGTCGAGGCCCATGGCGCGGTACGTCTTCATTACCGGCGGCGTGGTTTCCTCACTCGGCAAGGGGCTCGCTTCGGCAGCGCTAGGAGCGCTTTTACAGGCGCGCGGCTATCGCGTGCGTCTTTGTAAGCTCGACCCCTATTTGAACGTCGATCCAGGGACCATGAGCCCCTATCAGCACGGCGAGGTCTTCGTCACCGATGACGGTGCGGAGACGGACCTGGATCTCGGCCATTACGAGCGCTTCACCGGCAGGCCCGCGCGGCAGGCCGACAACATCACCACGGGCCGGATCTACCAGGAGATCATCGCCAAAGAGCGCCGTGGCGATTATCTGGGCGCCACCGTCCAGGTCATTCCGCACGTCACCGACGCCATCAAGAACTTCATCGTCACCGGTAACGAAGACGTGGATTTCGTACTCTGCGAGATCGGCGGTACGGTGGGCGATATCGAGGGCCTGCCGTTCTTCGAAGCCATTCGGCAGCTCGGCAACGAGTTGCCGCGCGGAACGAGCGCCTTCGTCCACCTGACGCTGCTGCCGTACATTCCGAGCGCCGGAGAACTCAAGACCAAGCCCACGCAGCACTCGGTGAAGGAACTGCGCTCGATCGGTATTCAGCCGGACATCCTGTTGTGCCGCGCCGACCGCCCGTTGCCGCCGGAAGAGCGGCGCAAGATCGCGCTGTTCTGTAACGTCCGCCCTGAAGCCGTGGTCCAGGCCCTAGACGTGTCGAGCATCTACGACGTGCCGCTGGCCTATCACTACGAAGGTTTGGACAGCGAACTCCTGGCCGCCTTCGGCATCGCCGATGCACCGGCGCCGAACCTGTCCCTGTGGACCGACATCTCGTCGACCATCGCCGAGCCCGATGGCGAGGTGACGATCGCGATCGTCGGCAAATACACCGGGCTGAAGGACGCCTATAAGTCCCTCAGCGAGGCGCTGACCCATGGCGGCATCGCCAACAAGGTGAAGGTCAATCTCGAATGGATTGAGTCGGAGATCTTCGAGAGCCAGGACACCGCGGCGTATCTCGAGAACGTCAACGGCATTCTCGTGCCGGGCGGATTCGGCGAACGCGGCGCCGAAGGCAAGATCCTGGCGGCACGCTACGCGCGGCAGCGAAGGTTCCCGTATTTCGGAATCTGCTTCGGCATGCAGATGGCCGTGCTCGAAGTCGCCCGCGATCTGGCGGGGATCGAGGCGGCAAGCTCGACCGAGTTCGGACCCACCGACGAACCGCTGATCGGCCTCATGACGGAGTGGATGAAGGGCGACGAGTTGGAGCGCCGCGAACAAAATGGCGATCTCGGCGGCACGATGCGGCTTGGCGCCTTCGACGCCACGCTTGCGCCCGGCAGCAAGGTCGCCAGCATTTACGGAACGACAGAGATTTCCGAACGCCACCGGCACCGCTACGAAGTGAACATGCGCTACCGCGAGCAACTCGAGAACGCGGGTCTGCGTTTCTCTGGTCTATCTCCGGACGGCCTCTTGCCCGAGATCGTGGAGATCCCCGACCATCCCTGGTTCGTCGGCGTTCAGTTCCACCCCGAACTGAAGTCGCGGCCGTTCGATCCGCATCCACTCTTCAAGTCGTTCATTGCGGCGGCCGTCGAGCAGAGCCGCTTGGTGTAACGACGGAGGATCGCGTGGCGGAGAAGCACCTCAAAGGATCCTGCGCCTGCGGCCGGGTTCAGGTGGAGACAAGAGGCGAGCCATACCGGGTCGGCGTGTGTCACTGCATGACATGCCGCAAGGCCCATGGCGCGCCGTTCAACTTCTACGCCGTGTTTCCGCCCGAGGCCGTCACCGTGTCGGGAGAGGTGATCGCCTTCGCGAGCACCGAGAAGGTCCGGCGCTATTCCTGCCGCAACTGCGGCGCGCCCATTTACTCGACCTATTTCCGCGAGGACGAGTTCTACGTGCACCCCGGCTCGTTCGACGAGATCGGGGCTTTCACGCCCACATACGAACTTTGGACGAAGCGCCGGGAGCCCTGGCTTCCAGCCTTTCCGACCTGCGTGAGCCAATTCCCTGAGAGCCGGCAAAAGTGGACGCGGCACGAGCCGGAATAGGCCCGCGCCGCGCGCTACCCACTTTATTTTGCGGGCGCGGATGCACCCGGAGCGACGTCGGAGTCGCCTTCGCCCCTGATCGGAATCTCATCGTCACCCGACAGTACGCCTCCCGGCCTGAACAGAAGCCCGGCCAATCCCGCGCCGAACAGCGGCGCGACGATGAACAACCACACTTGGGCGAGAGCCAGCGGATTCGATGCCGCGCCGACTAGCGCCGGACCGAATGAACGGGCCGGGTTCACCGAGGTTCCGGTGATGTTGATGCCGAGCAGATGCAGCGCAACCAGCGTGAACCCGATCGCCAGCCCAGCGAGCCCTACAGGCGCGCCTTTTTGGGTCACACCGAGAATGCAGACGAGAAACAGGAACGTTCCCACGACCTCATAGACGAATGCCGAGGCAAGGCTGTATTCGCCGAGATAGCCGGGCCCCCAGCCGTTCTGGCCGAGACTGCCCGTCCAGCCGGAGGCTTTGCCCGACAGGATGAGATACAGCACGGCGGCGCCAACGATCGCGCCAAGAACCTGTGCGATCACATAGGTGACGAAATCCGACACGGTCATCCGCCCCGCCACGAGGACCCCGAGACTGACGGCCGGATTGATGTGGCAACCGGATACTTGGCCGATGCCGTACGCCATCGCCACGATGGCCAGCCCAAACGCCATGGCGATGCCCAGAATGTCGACGGACGTCGCGCCTTCGCCCATGCCGGCGATCACGGCGGTACCGCAGCCAAAAAGAACCAGTGCAAACGTCCCGATGAATTCGGCGATCGCCTTATTCATATCCATTCCTCCCCAGTGAGATGCCCGGAAAATCCGGCGGCGAAAAGCACTGCATGTTCGCCGCGCGGTTGCCTAGTCAGATCACGCCACCGGTCGAGTTCCCCACAGTTGACGCATGCCCGCGCACGGCCCATGAAGAGCCCCATGAATGAAGCAATGAAGCCCGCGCCGGCGGCCACGGTCTCCGCCGGATCCGTCACCTTCGGCAACGCGTTGCCGCTCGCCATCATGGCGGGTCCGTGTGCGCTCGAGAGCCGCGAACATGCGCTCGAAACCGCCGCAGCCCTGAAGGAAATCGCAAGCCGCGTCGGGATCGGGCTCGTCTACAAGTCATCCTTCGACAAGGCCAACCGGACGAGCCTGTCCAGCGCCCGGGGGCTTGGCCTGGAAGAGGCGCTTCCCATCTTCGCCGAAATCCGCGAGGCGACGGGGCTGCCTGTGGTCACGGACGTCCATGAACCGGACCAGTGCGCCGCCGCGGCCGAAGCCGTGGATGTGCTCCAGATCCCCGCGTTCCTCTGCCGCCAAACGGACCTTCTGATCGCCGCGGCCAAGACGGGGAAGGTCGTCAACGTCAAGAAGGGGCAGTTCCTCGCACCGTGGGATATGCGCCACGTGGTGGCGAAGGTCGTCGGCGCCGGCAACCCGAACGTCCTCGTGACCGAGCGCGGCGTATCCTTCGGCTACAACACGCTCGTATCCGACATGCGGGCGCTGCCGATCCTGGCGGAGACTGGTGCGCCGGTCATTTTCGATGCGACCCATTCGGTGCAGCAGCCGGGCGGGCAGGGCGGCACCAGCGGCGGCGAGCGGCGCTTCGTTCCCGTCCTAGCGCGCGCGGCGGTTGCCGTCGGCGTTGCCGGCGTCTTCATCGAGACCCATCAGGACCCCGACGCGGCGCCGTCGGACGGTCCCAACATGGTCCCGCTGCGCGACCTTGAAGGCTTGTTGGAAGAGCTCTTGTCCTTCGATCGCCTGGCGAAGGCACGCGCCTAGACCGCCGACTTCACTCCGCCCAATCGCCTAGAGCGGCGCGATGAGGTGCTCGGTTTCCGGATCCCAGCGCCAAAGCCTCGCATTGGTGAGATGCGTGCCGCCCCACCAGCGATCGATCGGGTGATGCTCTGCCCAGTCGGCCCGGCCTTCGACCACGTCCTTACCGAGAGTGGTGAGGGCAGGCTGGCTCTTCACATAGGCTTCCATGCGCGCCTTGTCCTCGACCTGGAACGGCGCACCGTCCAGCCCTGCAATCAACGGCGCGGGACCGAGCGCGAGCCCGTCGAGAACCCGCCAGAAACTCCAGTCGCCCATGAACTCGGCGTCTTCCATCTTCTGCACGGCACCGAATAGGGCGACCGCGGTGAGGGTGGACCCGGCGTTCAAACAGGCGAGGACCAGCCGCTCCGTCCGCGTCACGCCGTCGGGCCCAGGAAGCTCTTCCAGCATGCGGACGACAGCGCCCCGCAAGAAGGGCAACGCCGAGATATCCTCTCTCAGGAGACGCGCCCAGGCTTCCGGCGTGGGTTGGCGGAAAGCTGCCCAGGCCCTGACCGCCAGATCGAGTTGCGCATCCGTTACGGGCCGCGCCAGCGCGGCCTCGTCGACAATCGCTTCCGGCTCTTGGCGCGCGATGTACTCATCGGTTTGCACCATCAGGAGCGTTTCGGGCTCGCGCGGATGATCGGCGAACCAATCGAGCACCTGCAGAAGTTGGAGTTGATCGTAAAGATCATGCTCGAACCACAGGATAACCCTATCGAAATTCGTGCTTATGCTCAGGCCCCGATAGCGCGCCTCGAAGTCGTTTTCGAGAACGCCCGGGTCCCCGGCGCCGGCTTCCGCCAAGAATGCGACCCGCGCCGCGCTCAGTTCTTCCCGCGTCTCCGTGAGCGGCACCGGGCCTTCGTGCAGCACGTCGCGCCAGGGCAGAACCTCCGTACCTTGCAGAGTCCGCCGCAAGAGTTCGCCGGCGGAGTCGCCGTTGGTGATGATGAGATCGACCATGTTTTCAGAACCTCTGCCGCGACTAGCCGCGACCGCGATAGGGTGCGACGCCCTGGTCGGGAATCCAAATGCCCTCGGGCGGGCTCCCGTATTGCCAAAACACGTCGATGGGGATGCCGCCGCGCGGGAACCAGTAGCCGCCGATCCGCAGCCAAGACGGCTCGAGCAGATCGGCAATGGCCTTGCCGATCGTAAGCGTCGTGTCTTCGTGGAAGGCCGCCGTGTTCCGGAAGCTGCCGAGATAGAGCTTGAACGATTTGGATTCGACCAGCCAGGCACCGGGTGCGTAATCCAGGACGAAATGGGCGAAATCCGGCTGACCGGTGACGGGACACAGGCACGTAAATTCCGGTGCGGTGAACCGCGCCACATAGGCCGTGTCCGGATGGGGGTTCGGAACCCGCTCCAGAACGGCATCGTCGGGTGAGGCAGGCAGCGGCGCGGTCTTGCCGAGCTGCCGCAGGCCTTGGTCCTTGACGGATGCTTTCTTCACCGCCTCGGCCATCTTCTTGGCCGGGCCCTTTGCCGTTCTTTTCGAGGGGCGCTTGGCCATCCGCTATTCGGCCGCAAGCCGCATGGGCGGCCCGTGATAGACACAGCCCTCGTGGCAGGAGTCGCGCGCCACGACGACCTCCACGAGACCGGGCAGCCGGTTATGAAGCCGGTCCCAGAGCCACATGGCGATCCGCTCCAGCGTCGGGGCCGACAAGCCCTCGATGTCGTTCAGCATGCGGTGGTCGAGCGCGTCCTTCGCATCCTGGACCGCTGCTTCCAGCTCACCGAAATGGATGATGATGCCTGTATCCTCATCGGGCTGGCCGTCCACGGTGATGCGCGCACGGAACGAATGCCCATGCACCCGGGCATTCGGATGACCGGGTGGGGCCGACGGCAGGAAATGTGCCGCCTCGAAGAAGAATTCTTTGTAAATTCGCATTCGCGCTGTTTAGGGATTTTTGCGCGGCCGACCAGAGGCTGTACGCCTCAGCCTCACCGCAGGCCACCCTAGGGCAATCCCAGGATTTTATGGGTTTGCAGGCTCAAACGCCACTGTGGGTGCCGCAGACAGTAGTCGAGCGCCGCTTCCAGATTCGATGTCCCGCCCGACTGGTCGTCCAGCGGCTGCAGTAGGAAGTGCGTGAAGGACATGCCGAGCACATCCTCCGGCTCCATATCGGGCTGGGGATAGACCAGCTTCAACTCGTCGCCCGATCGCTGCCGAAGGGGGGCGCCTGCCTTCGGGCTGACGCAGATCCAATCGATCTCATCCAAGACGGGAAGGGTGCCGTTCGTCTCGATGGCGGTCTCGAAACCGGCTTGGTGGAAGGCGTCGATCAAGGCCTCGTCGACCTGCAGCATCGGCTCACCGCCCGTGAGAACCACAAATTCGGCGGCGCCCGAGTTGCCCTTCCAGGCTGCCCGGCACGCTTGGACCACGTCTTCCGCCGTTTCGAACCGGCCGCCGCCAGGACCGTCGGTCCCGACGAATTCCGTATCGCAGAAACGGCAAATGGCGTCCGCGCGGTCTCTCTCCCGACCCGACCACAGGTTACAGCCGGCAAAACGGCAGAAAACGGCCGGACGGCCAGCCTGGGCTCCTTCGCCCTGCAGCGTGTAGTAGATTTCCTTGACCGCATACATGGGCGGGTAAGTGGGCGCAAAACGCCCTTGAGGCAAGCCCCATATCCAAGGTGCCATTGAAAATCGCCCAGGCACTAATCTTGCGCTAGATGCCAAAGGCTTGGTTGAGCGCAAATGCCTGGGCGATGATACGTCCTAGAGGCGCTGGAAGCCTACTCGGCCTGCCTCTCTTCAACGGGTGGGCTGTACTTGCCCGGGATGACCTTCTCAGGCGGGTTGGTGCCCGGAGGATTGATCGACCGGATGAAGGCGATGATCTGCCAGAGGTGGTCGGACGTCTTGATGACGTGTCCCATTTCCGGCATCGGCGCTTTCACGGTTCCGTACTGGTAGCGCGTGAATCCTTGCTTCTGCAGCTCCGCGGATCCGAGCGCGATCAGACGGAACAGCACGTCGTCGGTGTTGCCCCAGAACCAAACGCCTTGGCTGAGGGCAGGGCAAAAACCGCCGCCACCGCCGCCGCCATGGCACTCGTTGCAGCCCGGCAGGCGGAATTGCTTCACAAGATAATCGGGATTGTCCTTGTGTTCTTCCTTCAGCTCTTGCCAGTCGTAAGGGTTATGCAGTTCGCCTGGCGGCGTCTTGGCGATTAGCTCGAAGGGAGGCGTCTTGTCGCCCTTCTTGCAGCACTTGTCCTCTGCTTCCTCGGCCGCAAGTTCCGACTCGGCGGCTTCCTGAGCTTCGGCTTCCTCCGTGGCAACCGGATCCGTTGGAGGTTGTTCTGCTGGTTCTGATGCGGCTTCACCGTCGGCATCACCAGTGTCGGCCTGGGCAACGCGCATGGACGTGTCGGTCACGGTTGCACTGGAATCGGTTCCCGCTGCGCTCGGAGGCACATCGTCCCCGGCGCCATTGGACGGAGCCTGGGCTTCGGAGCGTTCGACCTGCTCAGCCACGGCCGCGAAGGCCATGTTGTCCTTGAACGGCTCGCTGGTCACGAGAGCCGCCCCCACAATAAACGCACCCGCCAAGAACAGGCCAAGCGCGCTCACCCATTTCGGGCGTTTGGGCTGGTTCATATTTTTCCTCTAATTACCTAGAAATTCTCACGCACCAGGACGGTGCGCAGTCCCCAACCTATAGCACAGGATTCCCATAGACGAGGGGAGGCGGCGACGTTCCCGCCGCAGGTTCGCGGGGCGCACTCAGGCGGCGACGAACCCGCCTGGAACCTCTTTCAGGCGGGCGATATCGCGTTGCGGTGGCAGGCCGAACAGGCGGCGGTACTCGCGGCTGAACTGCGATGGGCTGGCATAGCCGACGCTATGGCTTGCAGCCGCGGCGTCGCAGAGACCTTGAAGCATCAGCCGCCGCGCTTCCTGAAGCCGCATCTGCTTCTGATATTGCAGCGGGCTCATGGCGGTCACCGCCTTGAAGTGGTTATGAAGGGCGGACGCACTCATTCGTGCCACGTCGGCCAGATCCTCGACCCGGAACGGCTCGCGATAGTTGCGCTTGATGTAGTCGATGGCACGGCCGACCTGCTGCAGCCGGCTGTCACCGAGTGCAATCTCCCGAAGCTTCGCCGCCTGGTCGCCTTGCAGCAACCGGAACAGCAACTCGCGTTCGAACAGCGGCGCCAGGACGGGAATATCTCGAGGCGTCTCAAGCAGGCGAAGGAGGCGGACTGCGGTGTCCGTCAATTCGGGTGTGACCTTGCTGAGGCCGAGCGCCGGAGCTGGCTCACGGCTGTCCGGACCCGGACTTGTATCGAGCAGCAGCATCCCGAGTGTCGCGACATCGAGATTGAACTTCACGCACAGATAGGGCTCGGCCTCGGAAGCCTCGATGATTTGGCCGACGACCGGCACGTCGACCGAGATCACAAGATACTTGTCCTGATCGTACAGGTAGACCGCATCGCCCAGGATGGCCTGTTTGCTTCCTTGCGCAATGATGCAGACCGCCGGCTCATAGACCGCGTGCAAGGGCAGGGTCGGACGTGAACTGCGGATCACGAACAGCCGCGGGACGGCCGTTGCGTGGACTCCATCCGTCTTGGCCGATCGGTCAATCAGGCTGGCAAGCTCGGATTGGCTCGTGCTCATGAGAATTGTCTCGGAAGACTGCTGTGGCCGGGGAAATCTATGCCCTTTGATGCGCCGGGAAGAGGGGGCGCGCAAGAATGCCGCAGCCGGAGGAGCCCAAACGTGGAGGATTAGGCAACACTGCGCGAGCTTTGGTCTACCGCTGATCGGGGTCCCGGCACCACGTTCTGCCTCAGACGAGGCGGGACTCTCCCGCCGCATGAGGAAAGGAACGTGAGACCATGTCGAACATCGAAGGAAAAGTCGTCGCCATCACCGGTGCAAGCAGTGGGATCGGCGAATCCGCGGCAAGGCATCTGGCCAAGAAGGGCGCGCGTGTCGTCCTCGGCGCACGACGCACCGACAAGCTCGAGAAGATCGTCGGAGAAATCCGGGCCGCGGGCGGTACCGCCGAGTTCCGCCCCCTCGACGTGACGAGCCGCGAGAGCGTGGAGGAGTTCGTACAATTCGCCGACAAGACGTTCGGCAAGCTTGACGTCGTCGTCAACAATGCCGGGCTCATGCCGCTGTCGCCGCTCGAAGCGCTGAAAGTGGACGAGTGGGACCGGATGATCGATGTCAACATCAAGGGCGTCCTCTACGGTATCGCCGCAGGCCTGCCGATCATGAAGCGCCAGGGCTATGGGCAGTTCGTCAACATCTCGTCCATCGCCGCCCACTCCGTGCTGCCGACCGGCGCCGTCTATTGCGCCACCAAGTATGCCGTCAACGCGCTGTCGGACGGCCTGCGCCTGGAAAACGCGGACATCCGGGTGAGCGTGGTCTCGCCGGGCGTCACCGAGTCCGAGCTGGCCGACACCATCACGCATGGCGACACTAAGACGATGATCGACGAGTACCGCAAGACCGCGCTCCCGGCCCAAGCGATCGCCGACGCCATCGCCTACGCGATCGAACAGCCTGACAGCGTCGATGTGAACGAGATCATCGTGCGGCCGACAGCAGCCACGCGGTAACGCTCCTAACCGGCCTGCGCCATCTCTCGCCATTCACGGTAGCCCTTGGCGCGCAGATCGCAGGCCGGGCAGGTCCCGCAGCCATAGCCCCAATCGTGCTTGGTGGCGTGGTCGCCCCTGTAGCAGGTATGGGTCTCTTCCAGGATAAGATCGATGAAGGTGGCGCCCCCGAGCTTGTCCGCGAGGGCCCAGCTCTCAGCCTTCGATAGCCACATCAGCGGTGTCTCAATGGAAAACGGGATCTCCGTGCCCAAGCCGATGGCCGTCTGAAGCGCCTGCATCGTCTCATCCCGGCAGTCCGGATAGCCGGAATAGTCGGTCTCGCACATGCCGCCGACCAGCACGTTCAGGCCCCGGCGATAGCCGAGCGCCGCCGCATAGACGAAGAACACCAGGTTGCGCCCTGGGACGAAGGTGGAGGGCAGACCGGACTCCGTCATGACAATCTCGGCGTCGGACGTCAGCGCCGTATCCCCAATCGCGCCGAAGCTGGAGATATCGATCATGTGATCGGGACCGAGACGCGGGGCCCAGTCCGGAAAGCGCTCGGCAATGGCCGAGCGGACCCGTTGCCGGCACTCGAGTTCGATGCTGTGCCGCTGGCCGTAGTTGAAGCCGACGGTCTCCACGCGGGCGTAGCGGTCCAAAGCGTAGCCCAGGCACGTCGTGGAATCCTGGCCGCCGGAGAACAGGACCAGAGCGCCGGCCGGTTCTTCTGCGGGGGGTGATGCCATGAACTATCTCCCGATTGGGCCCAAGACGCGGGGACGCGCCTCCTGGACATATACGCCTTCCCGTTCTCGTCCGCCTAGGCTATGACGGCCTCAAAACATCACAGAGTTTCTTGGGGGGACACCCACATGGCAGCCATCGCGACCATCGTCGGCAGAGAAATCCTTGATAGCCGCGGCAACCCGACCGTTGAAGTCGATGTTGTCCTCGAGGACGGCCATCACGGCCGCGCCGCTGTTCCGTCGGGCGCTTCGACCGGCGCTCACGAAGCCCACGAGCTCCGCGACGGCGGGCCCCGGTATGGCGGCAAGGGCGTGAGAAAGGCGGTCGAGGCGGTCAACGGCGAAATCCGAAAGGCGCTGGACGGTTTCGACGCCGACGACCAGCGCGGCCTCGACCAATTGTTGTGCGACCTCGACGGAACCGAGAACAAGAAGCGGCTCGGCGCCAACGCCATTCTCGGCGTTTCCCTGGCTGCGGCGAAGGCCGCGGCAGCTGCCAGCGAGAAGCCGCTCTACGCCTATCTCGGAGGAGACGACGCAAACCTGCTGCCCGTGCCGATGATGAACATCGTCAATGGCGGCATGCACGCGGACAATCCCATCGACTTTCAGGAATTCATGATCGTTCCCGTCGGCGCGCCTAGCATCGCTGAGGCCGTCCGCATGGGCGCCGAGGTGTTCCACACGCTGAAGAAGGGCCTTCACGACGCGGGCTTCGGCACGGCCGTGGGCGACGAGGGCGGCTTCGCGCCTAATATCGAATCCACGCGCGCCGCGCTCGACTTCGTCATGAAGGCAATCGAGACCGCCGGCTACCATCCGGGCAAGGACATGTATCTCGCCCTCGACGTGGCGGCGACCGAGTTCTTCAAGGACGGGCAATACGTGCTGGCGGGCGAGAACCGCACGCTCTCCTCCGAGGAGATGGCGGCCTATCTCGCCGACCTTGCCTCCAACTATCCGATCTTCTCCATCGAGGACGGCATGTCGGAAGACGATTGGGACGGCTGGCGCACGCTGACCGAGGCAATTGGCGACCGCGTCCAACTCGTGGGCGACGATCTTTTCGTGACGAACGTTACGCGCCTAAAAGAGGGCATCGACAAGCACATCGCCAACGCCATCCTCATCAAGGTCAACCAGATCGGCACGCTGTCGGAGACGTTGGACGCGGTGAATATGGCACACGATGCGAACTACAATGCCGTCATGTCGCACCGGTCCGGGGAAACCGAGGACGCCACGATCGCCGATCTCGCCGTCGCGACCAACTGCGGACAGATCAAGACGGGCTCGCTGGCGCGTTCCGACCGGGTCGCCAAGTACAACCAGCTCATCCGCATCGAGGAGGAGCTTGGCCCCAAGGCGCGCTACGCCGGGACGACGATCCTGAAGGCCTAAAATCCGCAGGCCGGTAACCGCGCCTTAACGACCACGCAACGATGTTTGTGATTCGCTGCGTGGGGAGGAACGATGCGGTTCAGGGCGTTCATATTCCCGCTTCTGGCTTTGGGAGCGGGCGGCTATTTCGGCTACCATCTGCAAAATGGCGACCACGGGCTGGCGGCGAAGACCGACTTGCAGCGCCGTGCGGCCGTGCTGGAAGGGGAGCTCGAAGGGCTGCGCGAGGTCCGGCAGCGGATCGAGCGGGACGTGGCGCTCTTGGAGCCCGACAGCCTCGATCCGGACATGCTGGACGAGCGGGCCCGGGCCATTCTCAACCTGGCGCATCCGAGCGACCTCGTCATGATGAACAGACGACCGCCCGATCCCACGGGACCGCTGATCAAGCGCTGAAATCCGGCGCCGCGCCGGACTTTATGCAGCAGTCCGTGTCTTTGGGCTGACTTTGGAGTCGTGCTAGCTTCGGTGGCAAGCACGGTGTGAGTCGCAAGGAGGCCCGGATTGACCAGCCCAAGCCTGACGCCTGGAGCGGCCAATTTCTGGATGGACCAGAAGCCCTCCGAGAGCCCTAATGAGCCAACGCCTCCGGCCGGCTCCAATCTCACACCCGACGAGTACCTCACCGCCTACCGCAAGATGCTTCTCGTCCGCCGGTTCGAGGAGAAGGCCGGACAGCTCTACGGCATGGGCTATATCGGCGGCTTCTGCCATCTCTATATCGGCCAGGAAGCCGTGGTCACCGGCATGATGTTGGCCAAGCGCGACGGCGACCAGGTCATCACGTCCTATCGCGATCACGGCCACATGCTGGCCACCGGCATGGACCCCAAAGGCGTCATGGCGGAGCTCACCGGACGGCAGAGCGGCTACTCCAAAGGCAAGGGCGGCTCGATGCACATGTTCTCCGTGGAGAAGGGCTTCTACGGCGGCCACGGCATCGTCGGCACGCCGGCGCCGCTCGGTTCGGGCATCGCCTTTGCCAACAAATATCGCCGCAACGACAATGTGTGCCTGACCTTCTTCGGCGAGGGCGCAGCCAACCAGGGCCAGGTCTACGAGAGCTTCAACATGGCCTCGCTGTGGAAGCTCCCGGTGCTCTACATCATCGAGAACAATCATTACGCCATGGGCACCTCCGTCGAGCGCGCCTCGGCCCAAGCCCAGGACCTCCATCATCGCGGGCTCGCCTTCGGGATTCCGGGACGCGAAGTCGACGGCATGGACGTGGCGGCGGTGAAGGAAGCTGGCGAGAAGGCGCTCGCCCATATCCGCGCCGGCAACGGCCCCATGATCCTGGAGATGCTGACCTATCGGTATCGCGGTCACTCGATGTCGGATCCGGCGAAATATCGGACACGGGAAGAGGTGCAGGACATGCGTCAGCACCACGATCCGATCGAGCTCGTCCACAAACGCCTCACCGATCTCGGCCGTCCCGAAGACGAGATGAAGGCGATCGACAAGGAGATCCGGGCGATCGTCAACGAGGCCGCGCAGTTCGCCCAGGATGAGCCGGAGCCGGACGCAAGCGAGCTTTGGACCGACGTCGTGGCGACGAAAGGCTAAGGCGATGCCTACCGACATTCTCATGCCCGCACTGTCGCCCACGATGGAGGAGGGCACGCTCGCCAAATGGCACGTCAAGGAGGGCGATGCTGTCCAGACCGGCGATGTGATCGCCGAAATCGAGACCGACAAGGCGACGATGGAAGTCGAAGCCATCGAGGACGGTGTCATCCAGTCGATCCTCGTGTCGGAAGGCACCGAGCATGTGCCGGTCAATCAACCCATCGCCGTGATGCAATTGGAGGACGACGAAGCCCCGGCGGAAGGCGGGCCTGCGGTCGCGGCGCCGCCGCCCACTTCCACGTCGGCACAGGCTGAACCTGCGGCACCCGCCGCGCAGGAGCCGCCACCGGACTTTGGCGAAACCGAGCCTGCAGTCGAGACCGCTCCCGCAGGCCCGCAAGCCGCACCGGCCGAGCCTGCCCCTGAACCCGACATCCCGCCCGGCACCGAGACCGTGGACATGACCGTGCGCGAAGCCTTGCGCGATGCCATGGCCGAGGAGATGCGCCGCGACGGCGACGTCTTCGTCATGGGCGAGGAGGTGGCCGAGTATCAGGGGGCCTACAAAGTCACCCAGGGGCTGCTGGAAGAATTCGGCGACCGCCGCGTCATCGATACGCCGATCACGGAGTATGGCTTTGCCGGCATCGGTGTGGGCGCGGCCTTCGCGGGGCTCCGGCCGATCGTCGAGTTCATGACCTGGAACTTCGCGCTGCAGGCCATCGACCACATCATCAACTCCGCCGCCAAGACGCTCTATATGTCGGGCGGCCAGATGCACTGTCCGATCGTGTTTCGCGGCCCCAACGGGGCGGCTGCCCGCGTCGCGGCCCAACACAGCCAGGACTTTTCCGCCATCTACGCCCAAGTTCCCGGACTGAAAGTCATCGCGCCGTACAGCGCATCCGACGCAAAGGGGCTGTTGAAAGCGGCGATCCGCGAGAACAGCCCTGTGGTGTTCCTGGAAAACGAAATTCTCTACGGCCAGACCTTCCCGGTTCCCAAACTCGACGACTTCGTTCTGCCGATCGGCAAGGCGCGCATTGCACGGCCAGGACGCGACGTGACGCTCGTCTCCTATTCGCGTGGCCTGGCCTACACCATCGACGCGGCCGAACGATTGGCGGAAGAGGGGATAGACGCCGAGGTCATCGACCTGCGCACCTTGCGGCCGCTCGATATCGACACCGTGCTGGCCTCGGTGCGGAAGACCAACCGCATCGTGACCATCGAGGAAGGCTGGCCCATCTGTTCCGTCGGCACTGAGATTTGCGCGCAAGTAACGGCAGGCGCTTTCGACTATCTCGATGCGCCGCCGCTCAAGATCACAGGCGCGGACGTTCCCATGCCGTACGCCGCCAATCTCGAGAAGCTGGCGCTGCCCTCCGTGGACCTTGTCGTCAGCGCGGCCAAATCTGTTTGCTACCGTGAGGATGCCGCATGACGGACTTTTGGCTGACCGACGAGGAAATGGACAAGGAAATTGAGGCCAACCGGGCGGTGTGCCAGCGGCTCGACGACTACGACCGGGACGAGGACGGCTGGGAGGAAATCTGGGAGGGCGTCTTCGCGATCCTGGTCGAGCATATGGACGAAGTGCGCGAAGTGTTCGACCTCGACCCGCGCAAGTCGGAACTATTTTCGGAGTTCCCGGATCTTCTCTGGGCGGCCTGCGACCCGCAGCAGCCCATCATCTACTCGCCCGTGTTCCGCGAATTCGGCATGCCTGTGTTCGACGGCGGGCCGGCCATGACCACGCTGCGCTACGATCCGTGGACAGGCAAAGCGCTTCCGCCGTCCGTGCGCGATGAGTTCTTCGAAGAGGCCGAAAAGATCCTGGGCCATGAGGTCGGCGTGCTCGACGAGGAACTCGATACGCTCCCCGACGCTTATCAGCGTGAGACTTGGTGGATCGAGAAGGGACTTTGACCATGAACGTCCCCGTGGGTCACAATGGTCCGCACGACAGCTCTGCTGAGCATGTGATGGACCGGATCGCGGAGCAAATTCTGGGAAGCTCGCAAGACGGAAACGCCGGCGCAGGACGTCTGTTCGCCTCTCCGCTCGCACGGCGCATCGCTCGCGATCGCGGCATCGACCTTGCCGCGCTGACGGGCTCCGGCCCCCACGGCCGCATCGTCCTCGCCGACGTCGAGCGCGCCTTGGCGGAACCGCAACCGCCGAAAGCCGCGCCAGTCGAAGGCGCACCGGCGGCTGAGCCTGAAGCACCCGTCCATGGTGAACTCATGCGAGCGCCGTCAACCGCGGCCGTCCCAGGCATGGCGCAACCCATGCCGGACAAGCAGATCCTCGCGCTATACGAGCCGGGGCGCTACGAAGTCGTGCCGCACGACACGATGCGCCGCTTCATCGCCGACCGGCTCACGCTCGCCAAGCAGACGATCCCGCATTTCTATCTCAACATCGAATGCGAACTCGATGCGTTGCTGGCCGCCCGCGAGCGGTTGAACGACATGGCGCCGCATGAGGGGCCCCGCGCCTTCAAGCTCTCGGTGAACGACTTCATCATCAAGGCAATGGCCATGGCGCTGCAGACCGTGCCGGCCGCGAACGCGACCTGGACGGAGCAGGGCATCCTGCGCCATCGCCCATCGGATATCTCCGTGGCCGTGGCGCTCGAAGGCGGCGGGCTCTACACGCCCGTGATCCGCGACGCCGAGCTCAAGAGCCTGTCGGAGATCTCCAACGAGATGCGCGATCTCGCGTCCCGTGCTCGCTCCAAACGTCTCGCCCCACACGAATATCAGGGCGGCGCGACATCGATCTCCAATCTCGGCATGTTCGGCATCGACAGCTTCGACGCGGTCATCAACCCGCCGCACAGCTCGATCCTCGCCGTGGGGCGCGCGGAGAAGAAGCCTATCGTGAAGGACGATGCCATCAAGATCGCCACGATGATGGGCGTGACGCTGTCTTGCGATCATCGGGTCATTGACGGTGCGCTGGGCGCGGAGCTCCTTGCCGCCTTCAAGGCCTATCTCGAAGACCCCGTGACGATGCTGGTCTAGCGGGGAGGCCGTCCGACTCTTCCATGGCGCTCGAACCCACATTCCGCCCGGCGACGCTGGCAGACGCCGCCGCGCTGGCCGTGCTCGTGGATATCGCGGCCAATGGCCTGGCGAACCAAATTTGGCTGGATCAGGCCGGTCCCGCTCAATCGGCGCTTGAAGTGGGGCGTCAATCGGTGCGACGGCCCGAGGACGTGGACTCCTATCGCAATGCGACAATCGCCATGATGGGCCCGGAAATCGCCGCCTGCGTGATCGGCGGACTGCCGGAGGCTCTCTATGACGCGTGCCGACTGGACGAGAAGCCAGACATCTTTCGCCCGGTTGGACGGCTCGCGCTGCAAGCGCCGGGGACCTGGTTCATCGACGTCATTGCCAGTTTCGCCGAGTTCCGGGGATACGGTCTCGGGTCGAAGCTTCTCGCGCTTGCGGCCACGAAGGCTCGGGAGGCCGGCGCTGCCGGCAACAGTCTCGTCGTCGGCAGTTGGAACACCGGCGCCGAACGCCTCTATAGACGCTGCGGATTTCTACCGGTGGCACGGGAGCCCGCAATCTTGCCGGAGTCGTACCCGCAATCTGGAGACTGGATCTTGATGCAAAGGCCGCTGACGTGACAACGCCGCCGACATTCCGCCCGGCGACGCTCGCGGATGCTGCGGCGCTGGCGATGCTCGTGGACATCGCGGGCGAGGGCGCGCCGAACCGGCTGTGGCTCGACATGGCGGGCCCTGGCCACTCGGCGCTCGAAGTCGGTCGCGAGCGCGCGCGCCGTGAGGAGGGCGGTTTCTCCTATCGCCACACCACCATTGCCGAGATCGGCGATGAGATCGTCGCGTGCCTCATCGGCTACCGGCTGGATGACCCGTACGACCTCTCCGGCGTCGACGAACTGCCCGCCATGTTGCAACCGCTCGTGCGCCTCGAAGCCCAGGCCCCCGGCACATGGTATGTGAACGTGCTGGCGACGTTTACGGAGCACCGCGGAATGGGCCTCGGCATGAAGCTTCTCGATGTCGCGAACGAGCGGGCGCGTGAAACCGGCGCCCCGGCCGCAAGCATCATCGTGGGCAGTTGGAACGAGGGAGCCGGGCGGCTCTACCGGCGGGCCGGATACGAGCAGATCGCAAGTGAACGTGCGGTGCTTCCGCCGGACCTGCCGCAATCTGGAGACTGGATCTTGATGACACGGCCAGTGACGACGGGGGCGCTCGCATGACCTCCGGCACGGAATTCGATCTCGTCGTCATCGGCGGCGGACCCGGCGGCTACGTGGCGGCGATCCGCGCCGCCCAGCTCGGCATGCGCACGGCCGTCATCGAGCGGGAGCACCTCGGCGGCATTTGCCTGAACTGGGGATGCATCCCCACGAAGGCGCTGCTGCGGACCTCGGAGCTCTACCGGCAGATCAAGGAAGCCGAGGCGTTCGGCCTGCGCGTCGACGGGCTCGGCTTCGATTTCGGCCAGCTCATCCAGCGCAGCCGCAACGTGGCCGACAAGCTCTCCCGCGGCGTCGCCTTTCTGATGAAGAAGAACAAGATCGCCATGTTCGATGCAACGGGACGCCTCGAAGGCCCCGGACGCGTCGCACTCAACGCCAAGGACGGCACCATCCTGCCGTCGGTCACGGCGCAACACATCGTCATCGCGACCGGTGCGCGGGCCCGCAGCCTTCCCGCTCTGGAACCCGACGGGGTCCGCATCTGGACCTACAAGGAAGCGATGGTGCCGCCGCGTCTGCCGCAATCGCTTCTCGTCATCGGCTCGGGCGCGATCGGCATCGAGTTCGCGAGCTTCTATCGGGCGCTCGGCGTCGAGGTGACGGTCGTCGAAGTCCAGGATCGCATTCTGCCGGTGGAGGACGAGGAGATCTCGAAACTCGCCCATATGGCTTTCACCAAACAGGGCATCGCAATCCATACCGGCACGACCGTCGAGAACCTGCACCATACCGACGAAGGTGGCGTCTCGGCCCGGCTGCGTGCCGCCGACGGCAACACCACCGACGTCGCCGCCGAGCGCGTCATTCTGGCGGTCGGGATTACCGGCAACGTCGAAGGCCTCGGCCTCGAACAGCATGGCGTGACGGTCGACCGGGGGCACATCGTCATCGACGAATGGTGCCGCACGGGCGCGCCTGGTGTCTATGCCATCGGAGACGTGGTCGGACCGCCATGGCTCGCCCACAAGGCCATGCATGAAGGCGTCCTCTGCGTTGAGAAGATCGCGGGCATCGAAGGCGTCCATCCGCTCGACCCGCGCAACGTGCCGGGCTGCACGTATTGCACGCCGCAGATCGCGAGCCTTGGCCTGACCGAAGCCGCTGCGCGCGAGGCGGGTTATGAGCTCAAGGTCGGGCGTTATCCGTACTCCGCCAACGGCAAGGCCATTGCGCTGGGCGAGACCGACGGTCTCATCAAGACGATTTTCGACGCCAAGACCGGCGCTCTACTCGGCGCGCATATGATCGGCGCCGAAGTCACGGAACTGATTCAAGGATTTGCCATCGGCAAGACGCTCGAGACGACCGAGGCCGAACTCATGGCCACGATCTTTCCTCATCCGACATTATCGGAGATGATGCATGAGTCGGTTCTGGACGCATTCGGGCGTGCCTTGCACATTTGAACGCGCCAGTCCTGAACGCGCCGAAGCGACCCACGGCAAGGTGGCGCACCAATTTGAGCCGGACCAACGGCAGGAGACCTGAAATGTCGCTCATTATCTTCCTTGTGGTCGGCCTGATCGCCGGCGTTCTCGGCTCATACCTGATGGGGCGGAAGAACGATCTTCTCACCAATCTCTTGATCGGCGTCGTCGGCGCTGTCGTGGGCGGCTTGCTGGGCGGCTTCGTCGGCATCACAGCCTCGAACCTCCTCGGCCAGGTCATCATCGCGACCGCAGGCGCGGTTCTGTGTATTTGGCTTTGGCAGCGGATGCGTTAGGTTCGGCGCGAACGGACAACACATAGGGAGGCGAGCATGGAAGCTCACGGTTTGTTTTCGATGCCGGGTGTCGGCTTTATCGGCCTGATCATTATCGGCATCTTGGCCGGTTACATCGCCGAGAAGATCACCGCCAGCGACCACGGCCTATTCACCAACTTCCTGGTCGGTATCGCCGGCTCGTTTCTCGGCGGCACGCTCGCGCGCATCATCGGCGTTGAGTTCTACGGCTGGGTGGGCAACCTGATCGTAGCCTCGATCGGTGCCGTCATCGTCATTTGGCTTTGGCGCAAGATCAACCCATAGCCCACGCACTCAAGAACACGCATGGTTACACTGCTGAATACGGTTCAAGAGACAAAAGGACGGCCGCGCCATCCCGAGAAGGCGCGGCTTCCCGATACGCCCGTCATGCGCAAACCGGAGTGGATCCGCGTGAAGGCGCCGGGCAATCACGCTCTCGACGGCACGCGCGAGACGTTGCAGCGCCACGGTCTCCACACGGTCTGTGAAGAAGCCGCGTGCCCCAACATCGGAGAGTGCTGGTCGAAACGGCACGCCACCGTAATGATCATGGGCGATGTATGCACGCGCGCCTGCGCCTTCTGTAACGTCGCCACGGGCAAGCCGGCGCATCTGGATCCGGACGAACCCATGCGTACGGCGGACGCGATCGCCGAGCTCGGCCTGACCCATGTGGTCGTCACCTCCGTCGACCGGGATGACCTTGCCGACGGGGGCGCGGCTCATTTCGCGCGCACGATCACCGCCATACGCAAGGCGGCGCCTGAAACCACGATCGAAGTCCTGACGCCCGACTTCATGCGCAAGACGGGCGCGCTTGAGATCGTGCTGGAGGCGCGCCCGGACGTCTTCAACCACAATATCGAAACGGTGCCCTCGCTCTATCGGCGCATTCGTCCGGGTGCGGAATTTTCACACTCCGCGCGGTTGCTGAAAGAGGCAAAGCGCATCGATCCAGCGGTGTTTACGAAATCAGGCATCATGGTGGGCCTTGGCGAAACCGACGACGAGGTCGAGAGCGTGATGGACGATCTGCGTGCGGCCGACGTGGATTTCCTCACCATCGGCCAGTACTTGCAGCCAACGCGCAAACATGCCGCCATCGACCGCTTCGTCACACCGGAGCGCTTCGCGGATTACAAGCGCCTCGCCGAAGCAAAAGGCTTTCTCCTTGTCGCCTCGACGCCGCTGACACGCTCGTCCTATCACGCGGCGGAAGATTTCGTGCAGCTGAAGGCGGCGCGGCTTGCGAGCCTCGCCGGCTAGCTCAAAAAACCAAGCATGCAGACTTTCGAAACCCGTCACCGCGTCGCCCATGGGGCCGACGACATGTATGCGCTGGTCGCGAACGTCGAGGACTATCCGAAGTTCCTGCCGCTCTGCGAAGCGCTCAGCATCGTGCGCCGCGAGACCGTCGACGACAAAGAGGTTCTGACCGCCAATATGGAGGTCGGATACAAGCTGATCCGCGAGCGGTTCACTAGCCGCGTGACGCTCGATCCGGCAGCACTGTCGATCCTGGTCGAGTATGTCGACGGGCCCTTCGAGCATCTTGAAAATCGTTGGATGTTCGAACCACAAGGCACAGGCGAATCGGAGGTCGATTTCTACATCGCCTATCGGTTCCGCTCGCGCATGTTCGAGCGGCTGGTCGGCAGCCTGTTCGACAAGGCAGTCCGAAAATACACGGACGCCTTCGAGGCGCGTGCGGACGAGGTCTATGGCGTGAAGGGCCGCGCGCTCACCAGCTAAGCGCCGCGCTAGGCGAGAGCGCGCAACATGAGAAGCGCACACTCGACGCTTAAGCGGCGAATCTCGTCGCGGCCAAGATCGCCAAACTCAACACGTTGATGCTGTGTCGGTACGTCCCGGCGTTCGGCCGCGAAATGTACCAAACCGACCGGCTTGTCGTCGGTTCCGCCGCCAGGCCCCGCAATTCCCGTAATGGCCACAGCCATCGTCGCGTTGCTGTGGGCCAAGGCCCCTCCCGCCATGGCGCGCGCGACCTCCTCACTCACGGCGCCATGTTTCTCGATGAGCCAGAAGGGAACGCCCAGCATTTCGGACTTGGCGGTATTCGTATAGGTCACGAACCCGCGGTCAAACACGTCCGAGGATCCCGGAACGGATGTGAGGGCGGCCGAGACCAGCCCGCCAGAGCATGATTCCGCCGTCGCGATCAGATCGCTGCCGGCACGTGCGGCCTCGAGGACCTCCGCCGCCAGCGCCGTCAACGCTTCATCTGAAGGGACGTCGCTCATGGAAGCATCACCGTCGCTGTGGCCATGGCCGCGATGCCTTCCTCGCGGCCGATAAAGCCAAGCTGTTCGTTCGTGGTCGCCTTCACGCTGACTTGGTTGAGGCCAAGACCGAGGATGTCCGCAATGGCCCCGCGCATGGCGTCGCGATGCGGACCGATCTTCGGCGTCTCGCAGATCAGCGTGACGTCGGCGTGCACGATCTTGCCGCCGAGCGCCGCGATCCGCTCGCCGGCGTCTTTCAAGAACATATCGGAACTTGCACCGCGCCACCGCGCATCCGTGGGCGGGAAATGCGCGCCGATATCCCCATCGGCGATCGTGCCGAGCAGGGCGTCGGTCAGCGCATGCAGCCCCACATCGGCGTCGCTGTGACCAAGCAACGTCCGCGTATGGGGAATAACCACGCCACAGAGCGTGACGGCATCGCCGGGCCCCAGCCTGTGTACGTCATATCCCGACCCGACACGCATGGTGCCGGCGGGTGCGCTTTGCCGCATCAGTTGATCGGCGATCATCAAGTCCTCCGCCGTCGTCAGCTTACGATTGTGCTCCGAACCTTCGACGATCGCCACGTTGATCCCGAACCACTCCGCTACGGAGGTATCGTCCGTGAACTCCAGTGTCGAATCCCGGGCGGCCGCGCGGTGCGCCGTCAGGATCGCCTCGAAGTTGAACCCCTGCGGTGTCTGCGCGCGCAAGAGACCCTCACGCGGCACGGTGCCTGCGACGTGACCGGCGTCGGCCCGTTTCAGCGTGTCGGTTACGGCCAGACAGGGCAGGGCGCCGGGCGAGGCCTCGAGCGCATCGATGACCCGAGAGACCAAGGCTTCGTCGGCAAACGGCCGCGCAGCGTCGTGGATCAGAACCTTCGTTGGCGCCTTGTCCGCGAGAGCCTCCAACCCAAGACGTACACTGTCTTGTCGGCGGGCACCGCCCATGACGGCCGGCAGGATGTCCGATGCAAAGAGTGCGCTGGCCTCGCCATACAACGCCACATCGTCTGGATGAATGACGACCAGGATATCGTGCACGCCCGGGTGGGCCGCGAAGACCGATAGGGTGCGAGCCAGCATCGGCGCGCCGCCGATCTCGCAGTACTGCTTTGGCTGCGCCGCGTCAGTGGAGGCCCGCGCGCCACGCCCGGCGGCAACAATCAGCGCTGCAACAGTCACAAAACATCTCCCAAGGACTGCAACAAGAGTGCCCATTTCTGGGTCTAAGTCGCTGATTCGCAAGGTTGTTGCACTGCGGCATATCGATTATTGCCCCAACGAAAAACACACGTATGTTGCCCAATAATAGTTCATGACTCATCGGTGCTTATATTTTATGCACGCTCAATTGGGCCACCGGACGCGGCGGCGAGGATATAGGCTTTGACGCTCTCTACCAAAACACCAGGGGCGGGCCAGAACTTAAAGGGTATGGCGTGCGAGGCTCTCGTGGAGGCCCTGCCGCATCCGCTTTTGGTCATCGGCAAGGGCCTTGCCATCGAGTATGTCAACGCGGCGGCTGAAGACTTCTTTCAGATGAGCGCCAGCGTCCTCTCCCGTCACAGCCTGCCGGACGTGGTTGCCTTCGGCTGTCCTCTGATCGCGCTCGTGGAGCAGGTTCAGCGCAACGGCACGACCGTCAACGAATACGGCGTGGAGCTGAGCTCGTTCCGTTTCGAATCCACCAAGCTTGTGGACCTTTATGGCGGACCGGTCGCAGTCGGCGACAGCACGGTGATGGTGATGATCCAGCAGCGCAGCATGGCGCAGATGATCGAACGCCAGTTGACCCATCGCGGCGCCGCGCGATCCGTCTCCGGTCTTGCCGCGGTTCTGGCACACGAGATCAAGAACCCACTCTCGGGCATTCGCGGGGCAGCGCAGCTTCTCGAGGGTGAGTGCGACGAATCCGACCGTACACTGACGCAGTTGATCTGCTCGGAGTCGGACCGCATCTGCAAACTCGTGGACCGCATGGAGATCTTCGGGGACGAGCGCCCGCTGCAACGGGAACCTGTGAACATTCACGACGTACTCGACCATGTGAAGCAGGTGGCTTCGACGGGCTTCGCCAGCCACATCAAGATCGTCGAGAATTACGATCCGTCGCTTCCGCCGGTGCCCGGCAGCCGCGACAAGCTCGTGCAGGTGTTCCTGAACCTCGTTAAGAATGCCGCCGAGGCGATCGGCGACTCCCGCAAAGACGGTCAAATCACCTTGTCGACCGCGTTCCGCCCCGGCGTGAGGCTTTCGGTGCCGGGAAGTCAGGCCCGTGTGAGCCTCCCGCTGGAAATCGCCGTCGAGGACAATGGCAGCGGCGTTCCCGCCGACCTGATTCAACACCTGTTCGACCCGTTCGTCTCCACGAAGCCTTCCGGGACGGGCCTCGGCCTTGCCCTGGTCGCGAAGATCATCGGGGACCACGGCGGCATCATCGAGTGCGATTCACGGCCGCGCTACACAGTGTTCCGTGCACTGATGCCGATGGCGAGCCGCGATGGGACAACGCGGGCCGCCGAAACAGCGGAACAAGACGAAGCACATATCTAAGAGACAGACCGAAGTATGGGAAAAGGCAATATCCTGATCGCCGACGACGACGCGGCAATCCGAACGGTCCTGAACCAGGCCCTTGCCCGCGCAGGCTATGCGCCGCGCGCGACCGGCAACGCGGCGACACTGTGGCGTTGGGTCAGCCAAGGTGACGGGGACCTCATCATCACCGACGTGGTGATGCCGGACGAAAGCGCGTTCGATTTGATTCCGCGCATCAAGAAGCTGCGGCCGGACCTACCGATCGTCGTCATGAGCGCCCAGAACACCTTCATGACGGCCGTAACAGCGGCAGAGCGGGGGGCTTACGAATACCTGCCCAAGCCGTTCGATTTGAACGAGCTGATTTCGGTCGTGAGCCGCGCACTGGCGGAGCCGCGCAAGAAGGTCCAGCCGCTCTCCGCCGAGTCCTCGGACGGCATGCCACTGATCGGGCGCTGCCCGGCGATGCAGGACATCTATCGCGTCCTGGCGCGTCTGACCCAAACCGACCTCACCGTCATGATCACGGGCGAGTCCGGCACCGGCAAGGAACTCGTCTCGCGCGCGCTGCACGAATACGGCAAACGGCGGAACGGCCCGTTCGTGGCCATCAACATGGCGGCCATTCCGCGGGAACTCATCGAATCCGAGTTGTTCGGACACGAGAAGGGGGCCTTCACTGGGGCGCAGACCCGTCATGTGGGCCGTTTCGAGCAGGCCGAAGGCGGCACGCTCTTCCTGGACGAGATCGGCGATATGCCGATGGAGGCGCAAACGCGTCTCCTACGCGTGCTGCAGGAAGGCGAGTACACGACCGTGGGCGGACGAACACCCATCCGAACCAATGTCCGGATCATCGCCGCGACAAACCGCGACCTGCAGCAGCAGATCGATCAAGGTTTGTTCCGCGAGGATCTCTACTACCGGCTGAACGTCGTGCCGCTGCGCTTGCCGCCCTTGCGCGAACGGCTTGAGGACATTCCCGACCTCGTGCGCCACTTCCTCGCGATCGCCGAGAAAGAGGGGCTGCCGCCCAAGAGCTTCGAAGCCGGTGCGATCGAGAGGCTCAAGCGGCATAACTGGCCGGGCAATGTGCGTGAGCTCGAGAACCTGGTCCGCCGACTGTCGGCCATCTACACCCAGGACATCGTGACCGTCGACATGGTGGAAAGCGAGTTCGCACCGACCGCGCGCGCGGCCTCGTTCAGCGATACGCCCGAGGCCGCGGCGGATTTGTCCGAAGCGGTGGAGCGCTACCTCAGCGACTACTTCATGAGCTTCGGCCAGGAGCTGCCGCCGGCCGGGCTCTACACGAGGATCCTGCGAAAGGTTGAATCGCCCCTGATCACGGCGGCCTTGGCCGCGACCCGCGGCAATCAGATTCGCGCCGCCGATCTATTGGGCGTGAACCGCAACACGTTGCGCAAGAAGATCCGCGACCTCGGGATCAAAGTCATCCGGACTCCCGCCGCCTAGCCCTGGTCAGGGCTACTCCCGCATCCCATATGACCGCGGTGCATGTCCTTCGGGGCGCGTACAGTCATGCACCGTCCGCCTGTCGCCAAAGCGCCACATTGTGATCTTATTGCATCATGCCTGTGGTCAAAATGCCGCACGGATGACAATCGGCCCGAACCGAACCAGGGACTTGGGAGGGAGAGCAGCACACCTTGCGCGACCCCGAGCCAGATACGAAAATAACTAAGGCAGGCAGCAAGTTATCCGCTCCACCAAAAGTCGCGCGTGAGCGCGATCCTGAGGGGCAGACCACGGTTCCGGCCAAGCGCCGGCGCCTTCAATTCACACTCGGCCTGATCATCATGGTGCTGTCCCTCTGTGCGGGACTAGCCACCTACCTGGTTCTGACGGGCCTGACGCCGATCGTGCCGACGCAGCAGGTGGTCGTCACCACCTTGCTCATCAATGCGGTGCTCGTGGTCGCCATGCTGGGGCTGATTGCCTGGCAGGTGACGGGCCTGTGGCTCGCCAGGCGGCGTCACGAAGCTGGCGCCCAGCTTCACGTTCGGATCGTCAGCCTATTCAGCGTTATTGCCGTCGTCCCCGCGATCGCTCTTGCGATTTTCGCCAGCGTGTCGCTCGACCGCGGCCTCGATCACTGGTTCTCGAGCCGCACGAAATCGATCATCCAGAATTCGATCGACGTGGCCACGGCCTATCTTCAGGAGCACGGCCAGGTCATCCGCGCCGACACGGTCGGCATGGCCAAGGACATCGACGAGGCCGTGGAACTCGTCCGGGCACGGCCGCAAGGCTTCGGAAGCTTCCTGCGCGCCCAGGCCGGCATCCGTGCCATCCCGGCGGCCTATCTGATCGACAGCAAAGGCAAGATGCTGGCGACGGCTGCCTCCATGCCCAACATTCCCTATCGCGCGCCGCCGGCCGAAGCGATGGACCTTGCCAAGAAAGGGCAGGTCATCGTGATCGCGCCCGGCAAGACCAGCCTGGTCGGCGCGATCAAGAGCTTGGACAATTTCGACGACACTTACCTCTACGTCATCCGCCCGGTGAACGCGCGCGTGCTGCAGCAGCTGCGCGCAACGCGCGCCAATGTCGCCGAGTACCAATTGCTCGAGCAACGGCGCGCCGGTGTGCAGGTCGCCTTCGGCCTCATGTATGTCACCATCGCGCTGACGCTGCTGTTGTCCGCGATCTGGATCGGCATGTGGTTCGCCAACCGCCTGGTGGCCCCGATCGGTCAACTGATGGGTGCCGCCGAGGAGATCAGCCACGGCAATCTCGGGGTGAAGGTGCGCGTGAACCCGGCCGACGGTGATCTCGCGGTGCTCGGCTCGACGTTCAACACCATGGCCTCCGAGCTCAAGACCCAGCGCGATGAATTGGTGGGCGCCAACGCGACACTCGACGAACACAACCGCTTCATGTCTGCCGTGCTCTCCGGCGTCACCGCAGGTGTCGTCGGCGTCGATGCAGACGGCACCGTGAACCTCGTGAACCCATCGGCGGAGGAACTCCTTGGCCTGAAGGGGGACGACCTTATCGGGACGCAGCTGGCCGACGCCGTCCCCGAGTTCGGGCCGCAGCTCAAGCGCGCCCGCAAGCCGGCGCGGCGCCCGGGAACCGATCAAATCACGCTGCGCCGTCGCGGGTCGGAGCGCAATTTCGCGGTCCGTGTGACGAGTGAGGGCGACGGGCAGGGCTACGTCGTCACCTTCGACGACATAACGGAGCTGGTCATTGCGCAGCGCTCCACCGCCTGGGCCGACGTCGCGCGCCGCATCGCGCACGAGATCAAGAACCCGCTCACGCCGATTCAGCTATCCGCCGAACGAATTCGCCGGAAATACGGGAAGGTCATTACCGAGGACCGCGAAATCTTCGAACAGTGCACGGACACGATCGTGCGCCAAGTGTCGGACATCGGCCGGATGGTGGACGAGTTCTCCGCCTTTGCCCGAATGCCGAAGCCCGTGATGGAATTGCATGACGTGCGTGAGATCGTGCGTGAGGCCGTCTTCCTGTTCCAGGTGAGCCGCCCGGACATCGATTTCACGCTCGACCTTCCTGACAAGCCGGTCAAGACCATGTCCGACCAGCGCTTGCTCACCCAGGCCGTGACCAACCTGGTGAAGAACGCGAGCGAAGGCATCGATACGGCGATCGAAAACGATCCAGACCGCGCGGGAACCGGCGAGATCACCGCGACGGTGGCCGCCAAGGGCGACCGCGTTCACATCACGATCATCGACAACGGTTGCGGCCTGCCCAAGGAGGACCGTGACCGTCTGATCGAGCCTTACATGACGACCCGTGTCAAAGGCACGGGACTTGGATTGGCCATCGTGCAGCGCATCACCGAGCAGCACGGAGGCAAATTGCGGCTGGCCGATGCTCCGAAGCGCGGCGGCAAAGTGGAGGGGGCATCGGTGCTGATCGATCTGCCGATCGTGACGCGCGAGGATACGGACAAGGACGTTGCCGTTGAGTCCGCATCCGAGCCCGAGACGAGTCAAAAGTCTGCCGAAGAAGAGGAAGTAACTCATGGCGTCTGACATCCTGATCGTCGACGACGAGGCCGATATCAGGGAGCTCATTTCCGGCATCCTGGAGGACGAGGGTCACGGCACACGGCTCGCGAAGGACAGCGACGAAACACTGCAGGCCATCGAGGAGCGGCGGCCCTCGCTCGTCATTCTCGACATCTGGCTCCAAGGCTCGCGGCTCGACGGCCTCGATCTTCTGGAGGAGATCAAGAAGGCCCATCCGGATCTGCCCGTCATAATCATAAGCGGCCACGGCAATATCGAGACGGCCGTGTCAGCCATCCAGCGGGGCGCCTACGACTATATCGAAAAGCCCTTCAAGGCCGACCGGCTGGTGCTCATCACTGCGCGTGCGCTCGAGACCTCGAAGCTGAAGCGCGAGAACAGAGAATTGCGGGAGCGCAGTTCCTATTCCTCCGACATGATCGGCAAATCCGCCGCCATCGGCCAGCTGCAGCAGGCCATCGAGAAGGTCGCGCCTACGAATAGCCGCGTGCTGATTAGCGGCCCCTCCGGTTGCGGCAAGGAACTCGCCGCGCGGGTGATGCACGCCAAGTCACACCGGGCCGACGGGCCGTTCGTCGTCCTCAACGCGGCCGCGATGGTCCCGGAGCGGATGGAACTCGAACTCTTCGGAACGGAGGAGGGGACGGGCTCGGGCCCCCGAAAGGTCGGTGCGCTCGAAGAGGCCCATGGCGGCACGCTCTATATCGACGAAGTCGCCGACATGCCGCTTGAGACCCAAGCCAAGATCCTGCGGGTGCTGGTCGAACAGCGCTTCCAGCGCCTCGGGGGTGGCACCAAGGTCCACGTGGACGTGCGCGTGGTCTCCTCGACCAGCCACGACCTCCAGAAGGAGATTTCGGCAGGGCGCCTACGCGAGGACCTCTACCACCGCCTCAACGTGGTGCCGATCCGCATCCCGGGGCTCTCCGAGCGCCGCGAGGACGTGCCCGACCTTGTGCGCTACTTCGTGCAGACAATCTCCGTGGCCTCGGGTCTGCCGCCACGCCGGATCGGCGAGGACGCCATGGCCGTTCTTCAGTCGCACGAATGGCCGGGCAACGTCCGTCAGCTGCGCAACAACGTCGAGCGTCTCATGATCCTCGTGGGCGGCGACGCGGACACCATTGTCACCGCCGACATGCTTCCCGACGAAATCGTCTCGCCGGTGCCGCTGACGCCCAACGGGGCAGGCGGGGAGCACCTGATGTCGCTGCCGCTGCGCGACGCACGCGAGATTTTCGAGCGGGAATACCTCCTCGCCCAGGTCAACCGGTTCGGCGGAAACATCTCCCGGACGGCCGAATTCGTGGGCATGGAACGCTCCGCACTACACCGGAAACTTCGCGCATTAGGTGTCAATTCGAATGAAAGAAACGCCGCAATGCGTTAGCATAGCTCAGTGACTCGCTTTACGGGGGAGGCACACATACGGAATTCGTCCTAAGTCGAATATCTTACGGTCGCACATTGTGGTTGCGTCTTAACAGGACCACGAGCCGGTTCGTCTCAAGCCGGCGTCATTTTTGAGACCAAGCGTGAACCAAAGGGACAACAAGCCCATGCCGACAGAGCGCACGCAAAGCTTGCAAGACACTTTTCTCAATCACGTTCGCAAAGCCAAGATCCCGCTCACGATTTTTCTGGTGAACGGCGTCAAGCTTCAGGGTGTCGTGACTTGGTTCGACAATTTTTGCGTTCTGCTGCGCCGGGACGGACACTCGCAGCTCGTCTACAAGCACGCGATTTCGACCATCATGCCCGGTCAGCCTATTCAGCTTGCCGACATCACCGATGCGGAAGGTACCGCGGAGTAATTGCGTCCAACTGACCCCAAACAGCTCGCAAGCAAGAAGGGACAACGAGAACGCAATGGGGAGCGCGCGGATCACCGCGTGCGTGCGGTTGTCTTCGCGCCAATCCTCGACGCGAGGGCAGGCCGGCCCCGGCGCGAAAGGTCTCTCGGCGCAGGTGCCGAGGCCCCGGACCGGACCCCGCAAGCCCGGCTCGAAGAAGCCGTCGGTCTCGCGGCTGCCATCGATCTCGACATTCGCGCCAGCGGCGTCGTTCCCGTACCGCAGCCGAAGCCCGCGACCCTGTTCGGATCCGGCAAGGTCGAAGAGCTCGCAGGGCTCGTCCGCATGGAAGAAGCCGAGCTTGTCATTGTCGACCATCCACTGACACCCGTGCAGCAGCGCAATCTCGAAACGGCCTGGCAGGCAAAGGTGCTCGACCGGACCGGGTTGATCCTGGAGATCTTCGGCGAACGCGCCAGGACGCGGGAAGGGCGCCTGCAGGTCGAGCTGGCCCATCTCGTCTATCAGAAGAGCCGGCTGGTTCGCTCCTGGACCCACCTGGAGCGGCAACGGGGCGGCTTCGGCTTTCTCGGCGGTCCCGGCGAAACCCAGATCGAAACCGACCGGCGCTTGCTTTCCGAGCGCATCACCAAGATCCAAAACGAGCTGGAGCACGTGCGCCAAACGCGGACGCTGCACCGGAAGTCGCGCCAGCGCGTGCCGTATCCGGCCGTGGCGCTGGTGGGCTACACCAATGCCGGCAAGTCCACGCTGTTCAACACGCTGACCGGCGCCGAGGTCCTCGCCCAGGACATCCTGTTCGCCACGCTCGATCCCACTATTCGCGCGCTCCAGCTGCCGAACGGATCGAAATCCGTCCTGTCCGACACGGTGGGCTTCATCTCGGACCTGCCGACCACGCTCGTGGCCGCGTTCCGCGCGACGCTCGAGGAGGTGCAAGAGGCGGACCTCATCCTCCATGTTCGGGACATTTCAGACGGCGCGACGGCGAGCCAGCGCGCGGACGTGAACGCGGTTCTCGCCGATCTCGGGATCAACGCCGACGAGGAGCCGGACCGCGTGCTCGAAGTCTGGAACAAGGCCGATCTACTCGACCCCGACACCCTGGAGCATGCCCGGAACGAGGCGGCGCGGCACGGCGCCATCCTGGTCTCCGCCGTGAGCGGTGAGGGCCTCGACGCCTTGCTCGCCGAAATCGAAACCCGCCTGAACCGACGCCGCCAGACTCT
This sequence comes from Methyloceanibacter sp. wino2, assembly GCF_003071365.1. Lineage (NCBI taxonomy): Bacteria > Pseudomonadati > Pseudomonadota > Alphaproteobacteria > Hyphomicrobiales > Hyphomicrobiaceae > Methyloceanibacter > Methyloceanibacter sp. wino2. Next base: position 3,138,902 of record NZ_CP028960.1, on the reverse strand, counting down.
CGAGATCGTGGTGCAGCCGCAAGAAGGCGCGCTGTCGAACTGGATCTACGAAAACTGCGAAGTGATCAGCCGCGCAGATCTTGGAGAGGGCGCTGTGTCCTTGCGTATTCGCGTGGCGCCGGAGAAGCGCGACAAGCTCGCGCGTGTTGCCGGTGCATCGCGCTTGCAGACCGCGGTCGAGTAGGGGGCTCCCTACTCCGAATCCCCGCAGGAAGCGTCTTGGTCTTGTTTCGCGGCTTTCTCCGCAAGCTTGGCCGCGTTCCAAAGCGCCTCCATCTCCTCGAGATCTGCATCTTTCGGCGTGCGGCCCTCGGCGGCCAGCGCGGTCTCGATGTGCTGAAACCGGCGGATGAACTTGTTGCAGGTGCCCCGCAAGGCGGATTCCGGATCGACCTGCAGATGTCTGGCCACGTTGGCCAAAACGAAGGCTACATCCCCGAACTCGTCCGCGATGCGCTCCTGAGGCTCGTTGTGGGCGATGGCGTCCTTCAACTCGGCAAGCTCTTCCTCGACCTTCTCGATAATCAGTCCGACGTCAGACCAATCGAACCCGACATCTGCTGCGCGCTTCTGGAGCTTAGCTGCACGCGTCAACCCCGGCATGCCCACGGGCACATCGGTGAGGATGCTGGTTGCATCCGTGGCTTCACCACGCCCCGCCTTTTCCTCAGCCTTGATCTGTTCCCACAGGCCCGAGCCTAGGAACTCATCGCGGCGGGTAGGGTCCTCGAACACGTGCGGATGCCGCCGGATCATCTTCCTGGTGATGGCATCGGCGACGTCCCCGAACGCGAAAGCGCCCGTCTCGTCGGCAAGTTGCGCGTGGTAGACGACCTGCAACAGCAGATCCCCGAGCTCGTCCTTCAGACCATTCATGTCGCCACGCTCGATGGCGTCGGCCACCTCGTAGGCTTCCTCGATGGTGTAGGGCGCGATGCTCTCGAAGCTCTGCTTCACGTCCCACGGACAACCCGTTTCAGGGTCGCGCAGCCGCGCCATGACGGCCAGCAGATCGGCCAGCGTATAGGTCTTGTCGTCCGGTTTGATGCGCGAACCGGTCATGAATTCCATCCCATAGCGCTCAACCTTGTAGGTTCAATTTTAGACGCTAGATCATGGCCTTGGGGGAGCACCCTGAGATCCCCACAACCCATACCCGGAATTCGCATAAGGTATATTATGGAAAATATCGGATATGGGGCTTGGTGGGCTGACGGCGCTTCCACAGCGCCGCCGTCTGCCCGTGCAGCGATCTATCGGCGCTCGTACTGATCCCGGATAAAGCGGTCGAGCAAACGCACGCCGAAGCCCGATCCCCAGCTTCGATTGACCTCGGTCGGCTCCGACGCCATGGCGGTGCCGGCGATGTCCAGATGCGCCCACGGCGTATCCGGCTTGATGAAGCGCTGCAGGAATTGCGCGGCAGAGATCGAGCCGCCCCAGCGGCCGCCCGTGTTCTTGATGTCCGCAACCTTGGAGTCGATGAGCTTGTCGTATTTCGGGCCAAGCGGCAGCCGCCACAGCGTCTCGCCGGTCTCCTTACCCGCGGCGGTCAGTTGCTCGGACAGTTCGTCGTTGTTCGAGAAGAGACCCGCATGCAGCTTGCCGAGCGCCACCATTACGGCGCCGGTGAGCGTCGCAAGGTTGATGACGGCCTTCGGCTTGAATTTCTCCTGGGCGTACCAGAGGCAGTCGGCCAGGACCATGCGCCCTTCCGCGTCGGTGTTGAGCACTTCAATCGTGGTGCCCGACATGGACTCGACCACATCGCCGGGGCGCGTCGCCGTCCCGCTCGGCATGTTCTCCACCAAGCCGATCACGCCGACCACGTTGACCTTCGCCTTGCGTTCGGCAAGCGCGAGCATGAGCCCGGCGACGCAGCCCGCACCGCCCATGTCGCCTTTCATGTCCTCCATGCCGGCGGCGGGCTTCAGAGAGATGCCGCCCGTATCGAAGGTCACGCCCTTGCCGACAATCGCGATCGGATCGCCGCCCTGCCGACCGCCGCCTTTCCACTGCATCACCGCGACATGGCTGGTGTTCTCACTGCCCTGCCCAACGGCCAGAAGCGCGCCCATGCCGAGCCGCTTCATCTGAGCCTCGCTCAGGACGGTGACTTGCACGCCGGCCTTGGTCAGCGTCTTGGCGCGGGCCGCGAACTCGGCCGGGTTCAGTACGTTGGCCGGCTCGTTGACGAGATCGCGCGCGAAATTGACGCCATCGAGGATGGCACGCTCAGGCGTGTAGGCCCGTCCGGCCGCCCGCGGGTCGGCGCAATGGATAACGAGACGCTTGAGTGATTTGTCGTCATCGTTCTTCGTGGGCTTCTTGGATTTGTATTTGTCGAACGTGTAGTTCCGGAGCTGCGCCCCAAGCGCGAAGCTCGCGACGTCCTCAGGCGTGATGTCGTCTTTCGCCGTCTCGAGATAGACATGCGCCGTATCCCCTTCCCGGCCTGTCAGCTTGCCGCGAACCGCGCCGCCGAAATTGAGCCAGTCGTCGTTCGCGTAGTCCTTGAGCTTGCCGAGACCCACGAGAACGATCCGCGCGAACTTGACGCCTTGTGGTGCGAGCACATCGACACTCGTTCCCTGCTTGCCCTTGAAGCCGGCGATTTTCGCGGCCTGTCTCAGCAGACCCTTGGTCTTCTTGTCGAGATCCTGCGCGGCCGGCGTGAGCTTGGGGCCCTCCTCGGCGAAGACAACAGCGATACCGTCGGCGGCGGCGCCGGTCGGGCTGGCAAAGGACAACGTCGTCGGTTTGGTCAAGGCAAACTCCATCGGTGTGGGTCACGCCGCCTCCAGGAAAGGCGGCGGTCGGCTGGAAACAGCCTTCGCGGGCGCCCGCGCGCCCGTGGTGCAACAATGCAACAGCGGCAGGAAATCGTCCGACCTTCGTAAGTGTTGCGTGGGGCGAAAGCAACCCATAGGGAATGGCCGAAATTCCGCCACGTTAAACTGGTCAAATTCCCGATAGAAACCAGCCGCTTGACGTGAATTTGGGGGCATCTTCGCGGGGCTCGGTTTTGGGACGTTTAGGGGACACCGAAAATTCAGGCTCATGACGCTCTTTAGCCGATACATGTTTCGGCAGGTGACGAGTGCGTTTCTCCTCATCCTGCTGACGCTGACGGCCATTATCTGGCTGGCTACAGCGTTGAAACAGCTCGACCTTATTACCTCGCAAGGTCAGGGCCTGATTATCTTTTTTCAGATGACGGCGCTCAGCCTGCCGAGCCTCATCACCCTGATCGCCCCCAATGCCGTCCTCATGGCGGCGCTCTACACCCTCGACCGGATGAACGGCGACAGCGAGATCATCGTCATGACGGCCGCCGGCGCCACCGTCTGGCGGATCTGCCGGCCCCTCATCGCCCTGGCGCTGATCGTGAGCATGCTGATCCTGCTGGTGAACGTGTTCGTCAATCCCGCCTGCATGCGGGCACTCCGCGACCTCATCACGCAGGTTCGCGCCGATCTGATCTCGCAAGTCCTTCAACCAGGACGGTTTTCCAGCCCCGAGCGGGGTCTGACCTTCCATATTCGCGGCCGCTCCCAGGACGGCGAACTGCAGGGGCTTCTGTTCCACGACGAGCGAGATTCGAAGCAGGTTATGAGCTATCTCGCCGACAGAGGGCGAATTCTCAGCAATGACGAAGGTAGCTTTTTGATAATGTTCGATGGATACGTTCATCGATACAACGCCAAGGACAAAGATAAATCGGTTCAGATAATTGCGTTCGATCAGAACATGGTCGATCTATCCAAGTTTACAGAAGGCGGAGACAAGCGAAATAAGCTTGAGCCCAAACAAATGCCAATCATGAGCCTCATAGATCCGCCTACAGAAGACGGGCTCTCAGATAAAGATTATGGGCTTCTGCGCTATGAATTACATGAACGACTGGCAACGCCGCTCTATCCTCTTGCCTTTATCTTTCTCGCCATTGCGCTGATGGGCCAGGCGCGGACAACGCGCGAGAGTAGATGGGGGCAGATTCTCACGGTTTTTGGGCTTGCAGTCGCCATCAGGGTCGCCGGCATAACAGTCGGAAATCTGGTCACGCTGAATGCGTGGGCGGTGATCCTCGTATATGCTATTCCAATCGGGGCGATTCTGATTGCGGCGTGGACGGCGCACGTTAGAATGTCGCCAGAACTGCGGTCCAAGCTGAACTTCGAGCTCAAGTTTCAGCCCAAAAACATAAAGTTGTGGACCGCACGAGGGGTACAGACGGGGTGAAGGCGCAGATGCCAGGCATCAGTGCACGTGGAACGCTCGCGCGCTATTTCTCTGCGCGTTTCCTCGCCGCTATGGTGGCGATGTTCCTAGTCTGCTGCGTGCTGATCTTCTTCGTGGACTTCATCGAGATTCTACGGCGCTCGGGAAAATACTCGAACGAAGCGTCTGGTTTTCTTTTGGTGTGGATCACGCTGTTGCGTCTGCCGTCGTTCTCCGAACTCACCCTACCCTTCGCAGTTCTCATCGGGACGATCGTGATCTTCCTGATGCTCAGCCGCACTTCCGAACTTGTCGTCTTGCGGGCCGCCGGCGTTTCGGTTTGGCAGTTCACCCTTCCTGCCATCCTCGTCGCCTTCCTGCTCGGGATCGGATTCGTGACCGTCTACAACCCGGTCGCGGCGTCCGCACGCGGCGAAGCCGAACGGCTTTATGCGGCGGCGTTCGGAAAAGGCGACTCCTTCCTGCAATCGGCAGGAAGTACCGGTGCGTGGTTGCGTGAAGATGGCGCGGACGGCCCCTCCGTCGTCCATGCTTTGCGCGTCCTCAACCAAGGACTCGAACTGCGCGGCGTCTCGGTGTTCCAGTACAGCCCCAGCCACGAACTGACCGAGCGCATCGAAGCCAAACGCGCCGTCTTGAAGAACGGCCGTTGGGAACTGGAGGAGGCTTGGGTCAGTGCCCCGGGCCGTGAACCGGTTCTGTACGAAAACTATCTGCTGAGTACCTATCTGACCCCGACACAGGTGCGCGACACGCTCGGCACCGTCTACTCGATATCGTTTTGGGATCTTCCGAACTTCATCGAGATTGCCGAGCGTGCCGGATTGCCAGCCACTCAGTACCGCGTGCAGTACCAGTTGCTCTTGTCGCGACCGTTCTTGCTCGTGACCATGGTGCTCATCGCGGCGACATGCTCGCTGCAGAGCTTCCGGTTCGGCAACGTGCAGATCAACGCCGTGTTCGGATTGGCCGCCGGATTCGGGTTCTTCGTCTTCGCCGAGATCTCGCGAAACTTCGCCATGTCGGGCCTCACCTCCGCGGTCGCGGCGGCGTGGATTCCGGTCATCGTCGCAATGTCACTCGCACTCACTGTGCTCTTGTACAAAGAGGACGGATGACGATGCGCGTGAACCTCACAGTCCTCCGAACGATGCGCCGGGCCCTGCCCGGCCTTGACGCGTCTTATGGGCGACGGTTGGCGTTGCCGGTCCTGGCGCTTGCGGTAACGCTTGGCGTCCTGCTTGCCACGCACGAGCGCGCTCATGCGCAGGCGCAAACAGGCCTCGAGCAGATCGTCAAAGCGCCCGACGTGAAGTCGTCGGACCCGATGCTGCTGCAGGCGGACGAGTTGATCTACGAGAACAACAACTCCCGGGTCACCGCGCGCGGCAATGTCGAGGTCTATTACGGCGACTATACGCTGCTCGCCGATCGCATCGTCTATGACCGCAGCGCCAATACGCTTGCGGCCGAAGGCAATGTCCGGATGAAGGACCCCGACGGTGCCGTCATCACCGCGAACGAACTGACCCTGACCGACGACTTCCGCGACGGCTTCGTCGACGCCTTGAGATTCGTGACACAGGACGACACGCGCATCACCGCGCAGTCGGCTTCGCGCGAGGCCGGGAATGTCACGGTGTTCCAGAAGGGCATGTTCACGCCTTGTAAGATCTGCCGCGAGAACCCCGACAAGGCTCCGACCTGGCGCATCCGCGCCGGCAAGATCACGCACAAGCGCGATCAGGCGAAGATCACGTTCAACAACGCGACCTTCGACCTCTTCGGTGTGCCGGTTCTCTGGGCCCCCTATTTCGAGACCGCTGACCCCACGGTCAAACGCAAGTCCGGCTTCCTGATCCCGTCCTACAGCCACTCGAACGAGCTCGGCAACTCGATTCAGGTGCCCTACTACTTCGCCCTGTCCGACTACTACGATTTCACCTTTGCCCCGATGTGGACGGAGAATGCCGGCACGTTGCTGCTCGGCGACTGGCGGCAGCGCACGGCGAACGGCGGCTTCAACATCGAGCTCGCAGGCGTCTTCGACAACGTCAACGACTACAGCAGCCCCGCCTATGGCGACGACTTCCGCGGCAGCATCAAGACCAAGGGCGTGTTCGCGCTCGACCCCTACTACTCTGTGGGTTGGGACGTCTTGCTCGAAACCGACGAGACGTTCCGGCGCTACTACAACCTCGACTCGCGCTTGCGCACCGATCGCGTCTCTCAGATCTATCTCGAGGGCCTGCGCGGACGGAACTATTTCTCGACGCGCTTCTACAACACGCAGAGCCTGCTGTTCACTGACGAGGAGTTCTCCGAGGCCGTTGTCTATCCGATCATCGACTACGACTACATCGTCGATAAGCCGGTTCTCGGCGGCGAGCTGAGCTTCAACAGCAACACGATGGTGTTCTCCAGCGCCGACGGTACGGACTCGAACCGCTTCATCATGGAGGCGAACTGGCGCCGGCAGATCACCGACGGCATCGGCCAGGTCTTTACACCGTTCGGACGCGTGCGCGGCGACGTCTATAGTCTCGACAATCCGGGTGTACTCGAATTGGGCGGCACCGAGGATCTCACGATCGACGATCCCTACAGCGTGCTTTCCGACAACCGGGACAACGGCACGATCTGGCGCGGCAACGCGGTCGCCGGTCTTGAGTATCGCTATCCGTTCGTCACCACGACCGGCATGGTCACGCACACCATCGAACCCATTGGGCAGATCATCGCTCGACCCGACTCCATCGGGGACCAGCAGGAGATCCCCAATGAGGACGCTCTAAGCTTGGTGTTCGACGATACGATCCTGTTCGATATCGACAAGTTCTCCGGCTACGACCGGATCGAAACGGGCACGCGGATCAATGCCGGCTTCGGCTATACCGCCCAACTCGCGAGCGGCGGTTACGCTCGTGCCGTCTTCGGTCAAAGCTACCAGGTCGCCGGCGACAACGAGTTCGACAACGCGTTCTACCAGAACAGCGGCCTGTCGACGAGCAACTCGGATTACGTTACGGGTGTCTATGTCCAGACCGTGAGCGGCTTCGCCTTTACCGGCCAGGCGCGCTTCGATCAGGATAATTTGGACATGGTCCGGACCGATCTCGGCTCCAGCCTCAACTACGGCCCGGTTCAGGCGCGGGTGAACTACGCGAAGGTCCCGGGCACGATCGAGACGAGCGACATCACGCCGAACCTCACCAACGTCGTGAACGCGGACGACAGCGAGGAAATTCTGCTTGCCGGCGCACTGGCCATCACCGACGAGTGGTGGCTGCTCGGCAATCTGCGGTACGACATCGCGGGCAGCCAGACGATCACGGACGGTCTCGGCCTTCGGTACCAGGACGATTGCTTCAAGATCGATGTGACCTACCAGCGTTCGTTCATCCGCGACCAGGATATCGAGCCGGATGAGCGCTTCGTCTTCACCTTCGCCCTGAAGCACCTCGGCGAGTACACGGCCTCGGCCGATGCCGGTGCACTCGGCACCAGCGATAGCGGAGGGCTCTAGCAGCGATGAGCCTTGCACCGTCAAACCTGAAGCGAGTTTTCGCCGCCACCGCGGGCGTGCTGCTGTTGCTGCTCGCCGCATTCGGCGCCCAGGCGCAGGACGTGAAGATCAAGCTGTTGGTCAACGACGATCCAATCTCCGACTACGACATCGCACAGCGAGAGAGATTTCTGCAGCTGACCGCCAAGGCGCAGCCTGGTCCGGAACTCACTAAGAAGACCACGGAAATGCTGATCACGGAGCACCTCCAGCTCCAGGAAGGCCGGAAGCTCGGCATTACGCCCAGCGACGCGGAGGTGACCCGGGTTCTGGATGGCATGGCCTCCCAGAACAATCTCGATGCCGCCGGTCTGACGACGGCTCTGGCACGTTCGGGCGTCAACATCCGTACCTTGAAAAACCGTATCAGTGCCCAGATGGTCTGGCAGCGCGTCGTCCAGCAAAAATTCCGCCGTGAAGTGAACGTGAACGACGCTCAGATCGACGAAGCTTTGGCGGAGACCGGTGGCGGGTCTTCTTCGGGGGCATCAAGCAACTGCGCCTCCCCCTCTCCAATGGCGCCAACCAAAAGACCGTCGCGGCCAGAGTGGCGGAAGCCGAGAACCTACGGGCCCAGTTTCGGGGCTGCGGCAGCGTTCAGACCCTCGCCAAAGGCGTACAGGGCGCCACCATCCGTAACCTCAAGGTCCAGGACGCCACGACGCTCGGATCTCCCGCGCGCATCCTGGTCCGCAACGCCAAGGTAGGGCAGATGACGCCGCCCACGGTGAGCCGTGCCGGTGTCGAGCTCTATGCCGTCTGCGGCGGGGCGTCCGCCGCGGCCACAGGCGACCTCAACATCCGCGACGAAACCGAGCGGAAAATCATGAATGAGGAGCTCAAAGAGAAGGCGGAGCAATACCTGGTAGAACTCCGCGAGAAGGCGTTCATCGAGTACCGCTGACCGCGCGCTGCGCACGATGTTCCTAAGCTTCCAGGCATGCTAGGCCATTGCGCATGTCAGTCTCGGTCCCCAAGCCCCTCGCCCTGACCATCGGCGACCCAGCCGGCATCGGTCCGGACATTACGTTGCTTGCCTTCGAGGCACGGCACCGCGAACAGCTGCCTCCCTTTGTCTATCTCGGCGACAAAGCCATACTGGAAGCGCGTGCCAAGCAGCTCGGCCTCTCCGTACGGGTTGAGACGGTATCGCGCCCCATGGAGGCGGTCGACGTCTTCGCCGACGCCTTGCCGATCCTTCCGATTCCCGTACCGGTTCCGGTGCAGCCGGGTACGCCCGAGCCCGGATCCCAGGCCGCCGTGACAGCCTCCATCGAAGCAGCCGTCGAAATGGTTCAGTCCGGCGAAGCGCGGGCCGTCGTGACCAATCCGATTTCCAAATCGAATCTGTACCAGGCGGGCTTCACCTTTCCGGGGCATACGGAATATTTGGCTGCGCTCGCCTCGGCGAACGGCCAGGCCCCGCATCCCGTCATGATGCTCGCGTCCGACATTCTGAAAGTCGTCCCCGTGACCATCCACATCCCGTTGAAAGATGTGCCATCCGCGTTGACGCGTGATCTGTTGATGAAGACGATTGCGATCACGGACAGAGACATGCGCCGGCGCTTCGGGCTTGCGCGGCCAAGGATCGCCGTGAGCGGCCTCAATCCGCATGCCGGAGAGGACGGCAGTCTCGGCCGCGAGGAGACCGACATCATCGCGAGCACGATCCTCGCGGCGCAAGACGCGGGTCTCGATGTCCATGGCCCCTACCCGGCGGACACGCTGTTTCATGAAGCGGCTCGCGAGCGCTACGACGTGGCGATCTGCATGTATCACGATCAGGCCCTGGTGCCGTTCAAGACGCTCGCCTTCGAAGACGGCGTCAACGTCACGCTCGGCCTGCCCTTCGTGCGCACCTCGCCGGACCACGGCACCGCCTTCGACATCGCCGGCACCGGCAAAGCCAACCCGAGAAGCCTCATCGAAGCCCTGCGGCTGGCAGACGCCATGACCGCCGAGGGCACAGGTTCTCGCGCATGACCGCGCCGGACGGTCTGCCGCCCTTGCGGGAGGTGATACGGGCGGCGGGCCTGTCGGCAAAGAAGAGCCTCGGTCAGAACTTTCTGCTGGATCTCAACCTCACCCGGCGCATCGCGCGCTACGCAGGGCCGTTGGAAGGCGTCACCGTAGTCGAGGTGGGCCCGGGTCCCGGCGGCCTGACCCGTGCCCTTCTCATGGAGGGCGCGGCCAAGGTTATCGCCATCGAACGCGACGAGCGCTGCCTGGCGCCGCTCCAGGACATCGCCGCGGCCTATCCGGACCGGCTGGAGATCATGAGCGCCGATGCCCGCGAGGTCGACTACGGCGCCTTACCGATCCACGGCCCTGCGCGCCTCGTCGCCAACCTTCCCTACAGTGTCGGCACACCCCTTCTGATCGGTTGGCTTAAGAGCAGTCCGTGGCCGCCGTGGTTCGACAGTCTCGTGCTGATGTTTCAGCGGGAGGTCGCCGACCGCATCGTTGCCGCGCCGGGCGGCAAGGAGTACGGACGCCTCGCGGTTCTGTGCCAGTGGCGCACGGATCCGCGCATCCTGTTCTCGCTGCCGCCGGACGCCTTCACGCCGAAACCGAAAGTCGCCTCGGCCGTGGTCAAGCTCGTGCCGAAGGAGCATCCCGAGCCCTCGTGTGATGTGAGTGTGTTGGAGCGCGTGACGGCCGCCGCCTTCGGACAGCGGCGCAAAATGCTTCGCGCGAGCCTTAAGCAAGTCACGCCCGATCCTGAGAGCCTTCTGACGGGGCTTGGTCTCGATCCCAAAGCCAGGGCCGAAACGCTCGACATCGCCGACTTTTGCCGTATCGCGAATGCGCTCACTCAAAAGGGATAGCGGCTGGCTGGATCCGGCTAGCGACTAAAGCTCGGTCAGGAGCCCCTGCACGAACCCGTCCAAGCCGGTCAGCCGTGTGCGCTTCAAACGCTCCGCCGCCAGCACCGCATGCACTGCCGCGACGGACTGGTCCACGTCGAAATTGACGAGCACATAGTCGTAAGCGGTCCAATGCTGGATTTCGTTGCTGGCCCCCGCCATGCGGCGTGCGACCACGTCGTCCGAATCCTGCGCGCGAGCCTTTAGGCGTTCCTCGAGCGCGCCCGCCGTCGGCGGCAGGACGAACACCGAGACGACATCGTCATTGGCTTGCTCGCGAAGCGAGTCGGCCCCCTGCCAATCCACGTCGAACAGCACGTCGCGGCCGTCCGCCAACGCTTCGTCCACGGGTGCCCGTGTGGTGCCGTAGAAATTGTCGAACACGAGAGCCCATTCCAGGAAGGCCTTCTCGTCCCGCATCTTCGTGAAGGTCTGCTTGTCGATGAAGTGGTAGTCCCTGCCGTCGACTTCTCCGGGGCGCCGCGCGCGCGTCGTGTGCGAGATCGAAGCGGCAATGCCGGGATCCTCGTTCAAGACCCGCCGCGCGATCGTCGTCTTACCCGCGCCGGACGGCGACGACAGCACCAGCATGAGGCCGCGACGTTTGATCGTCTCCATGGGAGCGCTCATCTATTCGCCTCACTCGATGTTCTGAACCTGCTCGCGCAGCTGATCGATGACGGATTTGAGCTCGAGCCCGATCCTGCTGATCTCGATATCGGCTGCTTTGGAACAGGTGGTGTTGGCTTCACGGTTGAACTCCTGCGCCAGGAATTCAAGCTTGCGCCCCGCAGGCTGGCCGCTCGCAATCAGCTCGCGGGCGGCGGCGACATGAGCGATCAGCCGGTCGAGCTCTTCTTGTATGTCGGCCTTCGCGGCCAAGAGGAGCCCTTCCTGGTGCAGGCGCTCGGGATCGAGCGAGGCGCCGGCTTCATCCAATCGGGCAATCTGCTCACGCAGCCGCGTCGCGATCAGCTCCGGCTGCTTCGCCATGATGGCCTTGGCCTGGGCAACGAGAGACTCGATGGCCGAGAGCTGCGCTTCAATGACCTCGGTGAGCCGCTCACCCTCTGCGACACGCGCGGCAACAAGCTGATCGAGAGCGGCGGACAGCCCCGCGAGCAGCGCGGCGGCGAACGCCTCCCGTTGCTCGTCGCTTTCCTCCGGCTCCGCGACTTCGACGACCCCGCGCATGCCGAGAAGCGTGTCGAGCTTCGCCGGTTCGAGAAGAGTTTGCTTCTGCGCCTGATCCGCCACGGCGAAGGCCTCGGCCAGCGCCGCCTCATTTAACCGGATTTCCAATTGCCCGGCGTCGCGCTTCACCGAGAGCGACATGGTGCAATTGCCCCGCGCCAGTTGCTCTTGGCAGCGCGCCCTGACCTGGGGCTCGAGCCGCTCCAATCCGGGGGGAAGCCGCAACCGCAGGTCCAACGAACGGCCATTGACGCTCCGGATCTCCCAGAACCAACTGGTGTCGCCGTGAGTCCCGTCGGCGCGGGCAAAGCCAGTCATGCTTTTCAATGTCATTGGTCTTGCCCACCCCTCCCCGACGCGGTGCGGCCCGCCCTAGCGAACCGGCATAGCCGGGACTTATACCCGAGTCGGGACCGAATCGGCCACGAAGCATGCTCCGGCGTTACCGCGTTCTCACTCGTTTGCGCGTGCATGGATGTCGCGTCAGACCGATCGCCGCCGAACGGCTATCGGATCGGGTTGCGATACGGCCACCCGACAGGTCCACCGGGCGGCGTCAGGCCGTCTTCGCCTTCCGGCAGGAGCATCCCACGTTCGGCCGCCAATTTGGCGGCCTCCTCCTCGGCCTTTTGCCGCGCGCGGATCTCGCGCTCGATCTTCCGCCACTTCACGACGTTCCGATTATGCTCGGCGAGCGTCGTGGAGAAGATATGGCCGCCGGTGCCGTCGGCCACGAAGTAGACCTCATCGGTCTTCGCGGGTTTCAGAACCGCCTCGATCGCGGCCCGGCCGGGATTGCCGATCGGCGTCGGCGGCAGGCCATCGATTTGATAGGTATTGTAGGGATTTTCCTGCTTCAGCTCATCCTTGGTTATAGGATGATCGCGGTTCCCCGAGCCGCCGAAAATGCCGTAAATGATGGTGGGATCGGACTGCAGACGCATACCCTTGCGCAGCCTATTGTTAAACACGGCCGCGATGCGCGGACGCTCCTCGGCGATGCCCGTCTCCTTCTCCACGATGGAGGCCAGGATCACGGCCTCTTCGGGCGTCTTGACCATGATGTCCGGATCGCGCTCTTCCCAAACCTGGGCCAGAAACTTGCTCTGCGCGGCTTGCATGCGCTGGAGGATATCCTCCTTCGAGTCCTTCGTCCCGAAGCTATAGGTGTCGGGCAGCAAGGACCCCTCAGGCGGGATGGCGCTCACGCCGCCGTCGAGCTCTTCGTTCGCGGAAATCCGCTCGACGATCTGCTGACTGGTCCAGCCTTCCGGAAACGTGATTCTGTACTGAACGGATTTTCCGTCGACCAGCGTGTTGAGCACCTCGCGCATGGTCGCCTGCTTATCGAACTGGTACTCGCCGGCCTTCAGCGTGCCCTCGCCCTTGAGCCGCATGAAATAGAAGATGGCCGCCATGAAGATGCGGCGATCCGTGATGACCCCTTCCTCGGTGAGCCGGTTCGCAATGGACGTAGTGCTGGCCCCCTTCGGCACCGCGAAGATCGTCGAGACTTGGAGAGGGCCGGGGCGGTCGAATTCGACACGCAGGAAGTAGAAGAAAGACGCCACCAAGACAGCCACGATCAGAACGAAATTGAGAAGCCCGTCGAACAACCGCATGACCGGATGCGAGTTGTCGTCTTCGTCGTCCTGAGGCGGCAGTTCCGGCGGCCGCTGCGGCACCAGTGCCTCGGCAGGGCTGGTCGCCGCCACGTTCGCGGCTGCACGGGGCGCGACCGGAGGCTTGGGATGAGGCTGCTGTGGTGGAGTTGCCGCTTGAGGCTGACCGGGTTGTTGACCGGGCGGCTGATACGGAACCTTGCGGCCTGTGGCCGGATCCTCGACGTATTTCCGTCCGGTCTTCCGATCGACGAAAATACGGCGCCGCGTTCCTTGCGGGGGCGCAGGTGGAGGGGTGTTCCGCGACGAAGTCATACTAGATGAGCGCGAACCTTAAGGATAACGGCACCACAATCCGGGGTAATATGGCGAAAGGGTGTTTCGCCTGGCAAGCAAAAGGACCGGCCGTCTAGGCGGCGTAGCGGCGCATCACCAACGAGGCGTTGGTGCCGCCAAAGCCAAACGAATTTGACAGGACGGTATCGATCGTGCGCTGCCGCGCCTTGTGCGGCACCAGGTCGATTGCCGTCGAGACCGACGGGTTGTCGAGATTGAGCGTCGGCGGCGCGAGGTTGTCCCGGATCGCCAGGACCGAGAAGATCGCCTCGACGGCACCCGCAGCCCCGAGCAAATGGCCGGTGGCCGACTTCGTCGACGACATGGATACCTTGCCGGCCGCATTTCCGAACATGCGCTCTACGGCGCCAAGCTCGATCTCGTCGCCCATGGGCGTCGAGGTGCCGTGGGCGTTGATATAGTCGATATCGGCCACGTCGATGCCCGCCCGTTTCACCGCAGCGGTCATGCAGCGATAGGCGCCGTCGCCATCCTCGGCCGGAGCCGTGATGTGGAAGGCATCGCCCGACAGACCGTAGCCGATGATCTCGGCGTAGATCTTCGCGCCGCGCGCCTTGGCGTGCTCGAGTTCCTCGATCACGACCACACCGGATCCCTCACCCATGACGAAACCGTCGCGGTCGCGGTCATAGGGACGGGATGCCTTCTGGGGCGCGTCGTTGAAATTCGTGGACAGGGCGCGGCAAGCGGCAAACCCGGCGAGCGACAGGCGGCACACCGGCGATTCCGATCCGCCGGCGACCATGACATCCGCGTCGCCGAAGGCGACCAGCCGGGAGGCATCGCCGATCGCGTGCGCACCGGTGGAGCAGGCCGTCACCACCGAATGATTGGGACCTTTCAGTCCGTGTTCGATGGAGACATAACCCGAAGCCAGATTGATCAGGCGTCCGGGAATGAAGAACGGGCTGACCCGGCGCGGCCCTTTTTCGTTGAACAGGAGCGAGGTCTTCTCGATGCCTTGTAGACCGCCGATGCCCGACCCGATCAGAACGCCGGTGCGGGTCTGATCTTCGTAGGAGGTGGGCTTCCAACCGGCATCTTGAAGAGCCTGTGTCGCAGCACCCATCGCGTAGATGATAAAATCATCGACCTTGCGCTGTTCCTTCGGCTCCATCCAATCGTTCGGATTGAACGAGCCGTCGCTGCCGTCGCCCCTGGGCACCTGACAGGCAACCTGGCACGACAGATCGGACACGTCGAATTCTTCGATGTGTTTGGCGGCATTTTCACCCGCCGTCAGACGCTTCCACGCAGACTCATAGCCGGAGCCGAGGGGTGAAACGAGACCGAGACCTGTAATGACGACACGTCGCATCGCGGCTTTGCCAGATCCTTTAGCAGAGAGTTCGAGGATCGGGCCCTTTCGGGCCGGATCGCTCATGGTCTGAAATACGTGATCAACCGCCTGGGCTGATCGGGGCCTATCTAGGCCGAGTTCTTCTCGAGGAACTTGATGGCGTCGCCGACCGTCAAGATCGTCTCAGCGGCATCGTCCGGAATCTCACAGCCGAACTCTTCCTCGAAAGCCATCACCAGTTCGACCGTGTCGAGGCTGTCCGCCCCGAGATCATCGATGAAGCTTGCATTGTCAGTCACCTTGTCGGCTTCAACACCGAGATGCTCGACAACAATCTTTTTTACGCGCTCAGAGATATCGCTCATGTCCTCCTCACCGTCCCTTCAACTCTCATAGATCCCTATTGGCCTCGCGTACCTCAGAGCATGCTGCCCCCGGCCCAAGACACCCTCTAATGGCTAGTCAGGAGGGTTGATCGCGGCGGGATTGTCCTTTGTCAAGCCCCCGCAAACGGCCGATTGCGTAGCATACTCTAATTGACTTTGCCAGAAGCCCCTAACTCGTAGTCCCGTTTACAAAAATTCCAGATCACGTCCGTGCCGGACGCCGCCGCCATGGCCATCAGACCATGATCATCCCGCCGTTCACATGCATCGTTTCGCCAGTGACGTAAGATGCTTCGTCGCTTGAGAAAAACACGACTGCGGCCGCAACGTCCTCCGGCTGGCCGAACACCTGCGCCGGAATGGCGGCGGCAATAGCCTCGGTTTGCTTCTCGGTCAAGGCGTCCGTCATGGGCGTGGAGATGAAGCCCGGCGCGATGCAGTTGGCGGTGATGCCCCGTGCCGCGACTTCGCGGGCCAGCGACTTGGTCATACCCACCAGACCGGCCTTGGAGGCGGCATAGTTGCCCTGCCCCGGATTGCCGAGCACGCCCGAGATCGACGCGATATTGACGATACGTCCGCCACGGCGGCGCATCATGCCGCGCAGCACACCGCGCGTGAGCGTGAAGACGGAGGTGAGGTTGACCGACAACACGTCGTCCCACTCCTCGTCCTTCATCCGCATGAAGAGATTGTCCTTGGTGATGCCCGCGTTGTTCACGAGGATATCGACTTGACCGAGGGCCTTCTCCGCATCGTCCGCGAGCGCGGCAACGGCCGTGCGATCACGCAGATCGCAAGGAAGCACAAAGACCCGGTCACCGAGTTCGCCGGCGAGCTTCTCCAGCTTCGCAGCGTTGGTGCCCGAAATCGCCACGGTCGCGCCCTGGTCGTGCAGAGCCTTGGCGATCGCGCCGCCAATGCCGCCCGTCGCGCCCGTCACCAGAGCACCCTTCCCTTTGAGGTCGAACATAATCGAATCTCTCCCTAAAGCTTTGCGCCCGCCTAGCCGTTCAATGCGGCGGCGGCGCTCTCCAATTCTTCCGGCGTGCCGACGCTGCTCGCGTCGACACCGTCGAGGCGCCGCGCCATTCCCGTCAGCACACGGCCCGCGCCGACCTCGTACATCTTGTCGACGCCGTTCTCTGCAAGGAACTGCATTGTCTCCCGCCAGCGCACCATGCCGGTCACCTGCTCGACGAGACGGGTCCGAATGGCTTCCGGATCGGTAACGGGCTCGGCAAGCACGTTCGCGACAACCGGCACGCACGGCTCCGAAATAGTCACATCCGCCAGCGCCGCGGCCATGGCCTCGGCGGCGGGTTGCATCAGCGCGCAATGGAACGGTGCACTCACGGGCAGCAGGACCGCGCGGCGCGCGCCGAATTTGGGTGCGAGCGCAACTGCTCGTTCGATGGCCGTCTTCTTGCCCGAAATCACGACCTGGCCCGGCGCATTGTCGTTAGCGGCCTGGCAGCACTCGCCCTCGCTCGCCGCTTCCGCCAGCTCTTGCGCCTGCGGCAAATCGGCCCCGAGCAGCGCAGCCATGGCGCCCTCGCCCACCGGAACCGCTTCCTGCATCGCCTTGCCGCGGATCTTCAGCAGCCGCGCCGTGTCGGCAAGGCTCAGCGCACCGGACGCGGCCAGCGCCGAATACTCTCCCAAAGAGTGTCCCGCTACATAGGCGACCTTGTCCGGCAACGAGAATCCCGTCGATTCCAGAGCCCGCATCGCCGCGAGCGAGACCGCCATCAGCGCCGGCTGGGCGTTTTCCGTGAGGGTCAGATCGCCTTCCGGCCCTTCCCACATCAGCGTGGAGAGCTTCTGGTCCAGGGCCTCGTCTACCTCGTCGAAAACAGCCTTGGCCGCCGGAAAAGCCTGGGCCAATCCAGCGCCCATGCCGACAGCTTGGCTCCCCTGGCCGGGAAAAACGAAGGCAATACTCATTATCTTGAAAGAACGGCGCGTTGTTTATCGGAAGGTCGCCAAAGACACTGTTTCAATCTGGCCTGTCAAGCGGGCATAAGTACCGTCCCACAGGCGTCCCCATTTGCCTTGCAAACACGGCCCAAACCACTATAAAGCCCAGCTTCCAGTAGCCGCTCCGGTCGGAGGCTGAACGGAGGACCGTTTTTTGGCTCATGAATAATGGGCCTGACGGCAGGAGAAATCCGCCCTCCCGTGTCTCCGCTCTTCTGGGCTTGCGCTCTTTAGAGCTACTTCTTGGGCCTTTCCTTCATAGCGCCCACGACGAGGCTTCGCGCCGGAGCAACAAAGAAGAAGGAAAGGCACACCATGCCTCTCTATGAACACGTGTTCCTGGCGCGCCAGGACGTTTCGACACAGCAGGTCGAAGGCCTGCAGGAGACCTTCCGCTCTCTGATCGAGGAGAATGGCGGAAAGATCGCCAAGACCGAGTATTGGGGTCTCAAGTCCCTCGCCTACCGTGTGAAGAAGAACCGGAAGGCGCACTACACGCTGATGAACATCGACGCCCCCCACGAGGCCGTGGCCGAGATGGAACGCCAGATGGGTCTGTCCACGGACGTTATCCGCTTCCTGACCGTTCGTGTGGACGAGCACGAGGACGGTCCCTCCGCGATGATGCGCCGTTCCGACCGTGATGAACGCGACAGCCGTCGTGGCCCGCGCCGCGATCGCGATCACGACCGTGGCGATCGTCCCTCGCGCGACTCCCACTCCGATCGGAGCGCCTCCAGCAGAGACGATAACGAGGACAATTCCTAATGAGCACGACCACGATCCAAGCGCGCCGCCCGTTCTATCGTCGGCGCAAGACCTGCCCCTTCTCCGGCGACAAGGCCCCGAAGATTGACTACAAGGACGTGAAGCTGCTGCAGCGTTACGTCTCCGAGCGCGGCAAGATGGTGCCGAGCCGGATCACGGCCGTGTCCGCCAAGAAGCAGCGCGAACTCGCGCGCGCGATCAAGCGAGCGCGCTTCCTCGGCCTGCTGCCTTATCTGATCCAGTAAGGCTTCGGACTTAGAAGCAAGTCAGAGCTTGGGCCTTCGGGCCCGGCGATACATCGAATCGAAAGTTGGGGTGGGCGCACGTTCCACCCCTAACCGCCCCAGAAGGCAAGCGGGACAGCGACATCAATGCCGGCACATCTTCTCATAGGCGCAGGCGCAGGCCTGGTTTCAGCGGCACTGTTTGCGTCCGCCGTCGTCTCGGCGGCGCTGGCCGGCCTCATTCTCTATCTTTGTCCGTTGCCGCTGTGCCTCGCGGGTCTCGCCTGGGGCAGGCAGTCCGTCACGCTCGCCGGATTCGTGGGAGCGATCCTCACCCTACTCGTACTCGGCGCTTCGCCAGGCATCGTCTACGCGGTCACCGTGGCAATCCCGGCCACGATCCTGGTCCAGCTCAGCCTGCAGCATCGGACCGTTCCCGACCCCGCCGGCAACGCCAAGCAGATCGTCGCCTGGTACCCAGCCGGCCGCATCGTCGCCGCCGCCGCTATCATGGCCGGCGTGATCGCCTCGTTGATGGTCCTGCTTCTCGGCCCCGACATGACCCGTTACCAGGCGGCCATCGATCAAATGATTCCGGTGATCCACGAAACGCTGGGCGCGGACAACGAAGTCTGGACGCCCGAGGCCACCGAGAATTTGCGGACTCTCCTGACGCGCGCCCTTCCCGCGGTCATGGCGATCGTCTGGATCACCATCGCGCTGTTCAACATGTGGCTGGGCGGTGCGATCGCAAAAGGCTCGGGCCACGCTTTGCGCCCGTGGCCGAACTTTCACGCCCTCGAACTTCCCAATGCGATGGTCATTGCCTTCGCCGTGGCCCTGGCCCTGTCCTTCGTTCCCGGAATCCTCGGCTTGATCGGCACCGGGTTCGCAGGTGCGTTCTTGATTGCCTACCTGCTTCAGGGCCTCGCGGTCATTCACTTCTACACGCTCGGCATGCCGTTCCGCACGGTCCTGCTGGTGGTCCTCTATCTCGCCGTTTTGCTTCTCGGCTGGGTGGCGATCCTCGTCGCCATTCTCGGACTTGGCGAACCGGTGTTCGGCCTACGGGGACGCGCTTCGGCCGCCCCGACCAAAACTGACGACGACAATACCCACGACTAACACTGACGACTGAAAGACAAAGACTAGGAGTACTGAACCATGGAAATCATCCTGCTGGAGCGCATTGGCCGCCTCGGACAGATCGGCGATGTGGTCAACGTAAAGGACGGCTACGCCCGCAACTTTCTTCTGCCGCAAGGCAAAGCTCTCCGCGCAACCGAAGCCAATCGCGCTCATTTCGAAAACGAGCGCGCGCAGCTCGAAGCGCGTGACCTGGAGCGCAAGACCGAAGCCGAAGCCGTGTCCGGGAAACTGGCCGGCGAGCGCTTCGTGGTCATCCGCCAGGCCGGCGACACCGGGCAGCTCTACGGCTCCGTGTCGACCCGCGACATCGCCACGGCCGTCACCGAAGGCGGCTTCTCGATCGAGCGCCGCCAAGTGCTGCTCGACAAGCCCATCAAGACCCTTGGTCTTCACGAAGTCCGCGTCGCCCTGCATGGCGAGGTCGTTCCGACCGTGATCGTCAACGTCGCCCGCACCGAGGACGAGGCCGAGCGCCAGGCACGCGGTGAAGATGTGACCCAGGAGCTGACCGACGAGGAAGAAGAGGCAGCCGAAGCGCTTGCCGCCGGCGAGGCGCTCTTCGAAGAAGGCGTGGAGCCCGAGGAAGCCGACGAGGCCGCCGAAGAAGCCTCCGAGGAGGAGACGAAAGAGGACGGCGCAGAGTCCGCATAGCGCGACAATACGCGACACGAACCATTAGGTATTCGAGGAGGCAGGTTGTTGTTTCGCCTGCCTCCTCTGCCTAGGATATGCGAGGCTCAACTTCGGTAACAACGGGCCCCGAACACATGATCTGTCGCGTGATCTGACATGTTTCGCCCGCTCAAACTCATTCTTGGGCGGACCATCAAGACCGGCCACCTGCAGTTGGTAGACGCCGAGGGCAGAATTCATGCGTTCGGCGATGGCACCGGCAGCCCCGTCATCGCCCGCATTCAAGACAAACGCACCGAGAGGCAGATCTTCTTCAATGCGTCCCTCGCGGTGGGCGAAGCCTACATGGACGGGCGCCTCGTTCTCGAACAGGGCACGCTCTACGATCTTCTCGAACTCGTACTGATCAACGCGTCGTGGCAACGGCGCCCCGGCTGGGTCCAGGCGCTCGACAGCATTCGCGGCGCGGCCCTGCGATTGCAGCACTACAACCTCACCAAACGCTCCGGCGGAACGTCGCGCACCACTACGATATCGACGGCTCGCTCTACGACCTGTTCCTCGACCCGGACCGTCAGTACTCCTGCGCCTATTTCGAGGAGGACGGCCAGTCGCTCGAGGATGCGCAGGAAGCCAAGAAGCGCCACATCGCCGCCAAGCTCAATCTGTCGGATGGAATGCGAGTCCTTGATATCGGTGCGGGCTGGGGTGGACTGGCGCTGTATCTCGCCAAGACCGCCCATGTGGACGTGACCGGAATCACGCTGAGCGAGGAGCAACTAAAAGTCGCCCGCGACCGCGCGGCCGCCGAGGGACTTTCGAAGGCTGTCCGCTTCGAGCTATGCGATTTTCGCAATCTCGAGGGCCAGTTCGACCGCATCGTATCGGTGGGCATGTTCGAGCATGTCGGGACCGCTCACTACCGGCAGTTCTTCCGGCAATTGGATCGGTTACTGACCGACCAAGGCGTCGCTCTCGTGCATTCGATCGGTCAATTCGATGCTCCTACCGCAACAAATCCGTTCATTGCGAAGTACATCTTCCCGGGCGGCTACATCCCGGCCTTGAGCGAGGTTATGCCTGCGATCGAGCGCGAAGGCCTGCTCACCACGGATGTGGAGATCCTGCGGCTGCACTACGCGACGACGCTGCGCCACTGGCGGCAGCGCTTCCGTAGCGCCTGGCATACGGCGGCGGAGAAATTCGGCGAGCGATTCTGCCGGATGTGGGAGATGTATCTGGCGTGTTCGGAAACGGGCTTCCGCTACCAGAAGCTCATGGTCTTTCAGATCCAGCTGGCCAAGTCAGTGGACGCTCTGCCCCTGACTCGCGACTACATGACGGACCGCGAGCGGGACCTGCGGGCCCGAGCGGACCAGACGCGCGCCGCGCGCTCGTAAGGCGCGGCCTGAGCGCCAAATTAGCCTGTGAGTTTGGGCAGGATCTCCCCGTTGTTCACAGGACTGACATCTGGTCGGCCCCTGGCAATTGTCTACTGTTGCGTATGACCGCACTGATTCGCCAGACGCCCCAGGGGCCGCATCACGAGCCCCACCCCGAGGCCCCGGACTACCGGGAAGCCCCTAATAATCTGGAGGCCGAACAGGACCTGCTCGGCGCGATCCTCGTAAACAACGAGGCGCTGGACAGGGTCTCGAGCTTCCTGAAGCCCGATCACTTCTTCGATCCGCTTCATGGGCGCATTTTCGAAAGCGCGGCCAAACTGATCATGGGCGGCAAGCGCGCAACGCCCATCACGCTCAAGACTTTCTTCCAGGCGGACCCGCCCGTCGGCGATCTCACCGTTCCGCAATATCTGGGGCGCCTTGCCGCCAACGCAACGACGATCATCAACGCCGAGGACTATGGCCGCACCGTCTACGATCTGGCCGTCCGCCGGAACCTGATCGACATCGGTGAGGGCATGGTCAACACGGCCTATGACTCGCCGATCGACGCGGAGCCGTCGAAGCAAATCGAAGAAGCCGAGCAGCGCCTGTATGAGCTGGCGGAGACCGGCAAATACGGCGCCGGCTTCGAACCGTTTTCGTCCGCCCTCACCGACGCAATCGACATGGCCGCGAACGCCTACCAGCGCGATGGCGGCCTGTCTGGACTTGCCACCGGGTTCGCCGACCTCGACCAGCGCATGGGCGGCCTTCAGGCCTCCGACCTTGTGATCCTCGCGGGACGTCCCTCCATGGGCAAGACGGCGCTCGCGACCAACATCGCCTATCACGTGGCCAAGGCCTACGCTGCCGATCCCAATTCCGGCGAAGCGACGGACGGCGCTGTGGTGGGTTTCTTCTCCCTGGAAATGTCGGCGGAGCAGCTGGCCACTCGTATCATTTCCGAGCAGTCCCAGATCTCCTCGGAGAAGATCCGCCGCGGCCGTATCGACTCCAACGATTTCGACCGCATCGTCGAGGCCTCCCAGGAACTTCAGAACCTCCCGCTCTTCATCGACCAGACGGGCGGTATCTCCGTGGCTCAGCTTGCCGCTCGCGCGCGGCGCCTGAAAAGGCAACGAGGGCTTGGGTTTGTTATCGTAGATTACCTTCAGCTCTTAACAGGGTCCTCCCGCCGCGCCCAGGAGGGCCGTGTCCAGGAGGTCTCCGAAATCACCACTGGGTTGAAAGCCCTGGCCAAAGAGCTCCACGTGCCTATTCTCGCGCTCTCACAGCTCTCCCGTCAGGTCGAGCAGAGGGATGACAAGCGGCCGCAGCTGGCGGATTTGCGTGAATCGGGGTCCATCGAACAGGATGCCGATGTGGTAATGTTCGTGTTCCGCGAGGAATACTACCTAGAGCGCAGCCAGCCGCGCGAGAACACCGAAGAGCACAGACAGTGGCAACAGGACATGGAAGCGGTCATGGGCAAGGCCGAGGTCATCGTGGGCAAGCAGCGCCACGGACCGACAGGAACGGTGACGCTGCAGTTCTCTCCGGAGTTCACCCGCTTCTCCAATCTCGCGGCCTCGGAGCGTCTGCCGGATCGGATGGAGTGACCGGCGCGGCAGCGCGGCCACAGAGCCCCGGCACCGCCGACAACGATACGCACGAGACGGCGATCCTGACGATCGATCTCGGCGCCCTCGCCCAAAACTATCGCGACCTGTGCGAACGTACGCACCCGGCGGAATGCGCGGCCGTCGTGAAAGCGGATGCGTACGGTCTGGGTATGGCGCAAGCCGCTGCCGTGCTCTGGCGCACCGGTTGCCGGACCTATTTCGTGGCGACCATCAGCGAAGCGATCGACCTGCGCACCCTGTTGCCCGAGGCGGTGATCTATGTGCTGAACGGCCTGATGGCCGGAACCGCCGCGACCTTCCACGCCCACAATCTCCGTCCGGTGCTCAACAGCGCCAGAGAGGTCCGCGAGTGGGCCGGTTATTGCACCCATGTCCGCGAGGCCCTGCCCTGCGCCATCCACCTCGATACCGGCATGAACCGGCTCGGGCTCTCCGGAGCCGACATCGACGAGGTCAGCGGCATCGCCGGGCTTTGGCAGACGGTGGCCTTGTCCCTCGTCATGAGCCACCTGGCCTGCGCCGACGATTGCACCCACGCCAAGAACACGCAGCAGCGCGCCCGTTTCGACGTGCAGCGCGCGATATTCCCGGAAGCGCCGGCGAGCCTTGCAAATTCCGCCGGAATTCTGCTTGGACGCGACTATCACTACGATCTGGTGCGGCCGGGCGTTGCGCTCTATGGCGGCCACCCTCAGCGGCAGGGCGAGAGCCCGTTCCGCTCGGTGGTGCACTTGATGGGCCGGATCCTGCAGATCCGCGATGCCGAAATCGGCGAGACCGTCGGCTATGGCGCGACTCGGACCCTCGACCGCCCGACCCGTATCGCGGTGGTGTCAGCCGGCTACGCGGACGGTCTGTTCCGGGCCCTCTCTGCTGGCGACGGCGAAACGGGCCTGACCGGCTATCTCGGGCCCTACCCGGTGCCGATCCTCGGACGCGTCTCCATGGACCTCATCAGCGTGGACGTGTCGGACGTTCCGGAAGCGTTTTGCCAACGCGGCGCCTGGGTCGAACTTCTCGGTCCCAATGTCAGCGCGCACGCCATGGCGGCTCAAGCGGGAACCATCGACTACGAAGTACTGACGAGCCTCGGAAACCGGGCCTCGCGCCGCTACATCGGCAGCTAAGTAGGGGCGCGTAACGCACTCAGGACCATGGCAAAACCCTCCAAAGCTTACGTCTGCCAATCCTGCGGCGCCGTCGCCGCGCGCTGGTCGGGCAAATGCGCCGCCTGCGGTGAGTGGAACTCCCTGATCGAGGAAGCCTCGACGCCCACGCAAAGTCCGGCGCTCGTCGCCATCAAGGGAGGCAAAGGCCGGCAGGCGCAGTTCGAGACATTGGACGCGAAGACCGAGGATGCACCGCGCCTCAAGACCGGGATCGCTGAGCTGGACCGCGTCCTCGGCGGCGGCTTAGTGCCGGGAGCCGCCGTCCTCGTGGGCGGCGATCCGGGCATCGGCAAGTCCACGCTCCTGCTTCAGGCGGCGGCGGAGCTCGCACAGCAGGGGGCGCCCGTCATCTACCTGTCGGGCGAGGAAGCCACCGCCCAAGTGCGGATGCGGGCCGGACGTCTCGGAGTCGCGGGCGCTCCCGTCGCGCTCGGGACCGAGACCAACGTCGCCAACATCATCGCCACCCTCAGCAGTGGTCCGCCCCCTGCTCTGGTCATCATCGACTCTGTCCAGACGCTTTGGTCGGAAGGCATCGAATCCGCGCCGGGGACGATCTCCCAGCTGAGGGGCTGTTCCGCCGCGCTCATCAGCTACGCGAAGGCCAGCGGCACCACCCTGGTCCTCGTTGGCCATGTGACGAAGGACGGCCAGATCGCCGGACCCAAGGTCATCGAGCACATGGTCGACACGGTGCTCTATTTCGAGGGACTCAGCGGCCACCAGTTCCGGATCCTGCGGTCGGTGAAGAACCGCTTTGGGCCAACCGACGAGATCGGTGTGTTCGAGATGCGCCTGGAGGGCCTGCGCGAGGTCGAGAATCCTTCGGCGCTGTTCCTCAACGATGCCGACCGGGGCTCACCGGGGACCGCGGTGTTCGCCGGCATGGAAGGCACTCGGCCCATCCTCGTGGAGATTCAGGGCCTCGTGGCACAAAGCGTGCTGGGAACGCCGCGCCGCGCCGTGGTCGGTTGGGACCAGAACCGCCTCTCGATGCTGCTGGCCGTGCTCGAGGCGCGCTGCGGCGTGCGGCTCGGCGGTCACGACGTCTATCTCAACGTGGCCGGTGGCCTGCGGCTGAACGAACCGGCCGCCGACCTTGCCGCGGCCGCGGCGCTGCTCTCTTCTTTCACGGGGCGCGCGGCCCCCGAAGACACGGTCTATTTCGGGGAAGTGAGCCTGACCGGCGCCGTCCGCGCGGTCGGCCACACGGAGCAGCGTCTCAAGGAATCGGCCAAGCTCGGCTTCGTCCAGGCCGTTGCGCCCGCGAGCAAGGGGCCTGCCGAACACGACGCAGCAGGTATCGTGCTCAACCCCGTGTCCCAGCTCGAAGAACTCGTGACCTGGTTTGCCCTGCCCGAGGGTTAACCCAGTCGTGGATTGCGACGAAGTGTGACCCCCAAGCCATTGCACAACGGGGCCCATTCGTGCTTCATCCGCGAGAATCGTGATAGGTTAGTAACTCTTCCGAGGGAGCAGTCGTGGCATGCCGATTTCCTGGCTCGATATCATTTTGATCGTCATCATGCTCATCTCGGGCTTCCTCGCCATGGTGCGCGGTTTCACCCGCGAGGTGCTGTCGATCTTCTCCTGGGCCATGGCGGCCGTCGCCGCGCTGTACTTCACGCCGCGCTACTACGAAGTCCTTTCCCCCTACATCGACAATCCGAGCATCGCGCAGATCGCCTTCGCCGCGGCGGTGTTCATCGTCACGCTGATCGTCGTGAGCCTCATCACCTTCCGCATCTCCGACAAGGTGCTCGACAGCCGGGTTGGAGCGCTCGACCGCTCGCTCGGATTCGTCTTCGGCCTGGCCCGTGGCTTCCTCCTCGTGGCCATCGTCTTCATTCTTTTCACCGCGCTTGCCAGAGACCAGCCAGAGTGGGTCACCAGTGCGCGTTCTTATCCTGTCTTGCAGCGCACCCAGGTCGCCATCGAGTCGCTGCTGCCGACCAATCCCGAGGAGTTCATCCCCAAGAAGGAAGAGGAAGGCAGCGACGCGGCAACGGATGGTGAGCCTACCCAGCAGCAAGACGCGCCGCTCTAGTTAGGTGCTTGCGTCAAAGTATCCAGTTGCGTGGCATTGAAGCCCCGGATGGGGCGACTATTTATGGATGACGAAAGGTCCTCGCCCGTGACAGACCAACACGAAGAAACGACGCCACTTCAATGGCTTGAAGAAGACCGGCTCCACGAAGAGTGTGGCGTCTTCGGCATCTTCAACCATCCCGACGCCGCGGCCCTCACCGCGCTCGGCCTCCACGCGCTTCAGCACCGCGGCCAGGAAGCCGCCGGTATCGTCAGTTTCGACGGTGAGCACTTCCACACCGAACGCCGGATGGGCCTCGTCGGCGACCACTTCACATCCCGCCCAGTCATCGATCGCCTGAAGGGCGACATGGCCGTGGGCCATGTGCGCTACTCCACCACGGGCGATGCGGTCATGCGCAACGTCCAGCCCCTCTTCGTCGACCTGGAGTCCGGCGGGTTCACTCTCTGCCACAACGGCAACCTGACGAACGCGCTCACCTTGCGCGAGAACCTGATCAGCAAGGGCGCCATCTGTCAGTCGACCACGGACACGGAAGTCATCCTTCACCTCGTCGCCCGGAGCGAGAAGCGCAACTTCGTCGAGCGTTTCGTCGAGGCCCTGCTGCAGGTGGAAGGCGCCTACGCCTTCGTCGGCATGACCAACAAGAAGTTGATCGGCGCGCGCGACCCGTATGGCATTCGCCCCCTCGTCCTCGGCCGTCTCGGCGAGGCCTGGGTGCTGGCGTCCGAGTCCTGCGCGCTGGACATCATCGGCGCGGAATTCGTCCGCGAGGTCGAGAACGGCGAAGTGATCATCGCGACCAAGGATGGTCTCGAGAGCCATCGTTTCGTGCCGAAGAATCCGGCCCGGCTGTGCATCTTCGAATACATCTATTTCGCCCGGCCCGATTCCATCATCGACGGCCGCTCCGTGTACGACGTCCGCAAGGCCATGGGCCGGCAGCTCGCCCTGGAAGCGCCGGCCGATGTCGACATGGTCGTTCCCATTCCCGATAGCGGCGTGCCGGCGGCCATTGGCTATGCTCAGGAGTCCGGGCTCCCGTTCGAATACGGCATCATCCGGAACCACTATGTGGGCCGCACCTTCATCGAGCCCGAGCAGCAAATCCGGCAGCTCGGCGTCAAACTGAAACACAGCGCCAACGAGCTGCAGGTTCGAGGCAAACGCATCGTCCTGATCGACGACAGCGTGGTGCGCGGCACCACATCCCTCAAGATCGTGCAGATGATGCGCGAGGCCGGGGCCAAGGAAGTGCATATGCGCATCTCCAGCCCGCCTATCACCCACCCCGACTTCTACGGCATCGACACGCCGAACCAGGACAAGCTTCTCGCGGCCAACCGCACACTCGAAGAGATGCGCGAATTCATGGGGGCTGACTCCCTGGCCTTTATCTCCGTCGACGGCATCTACCGCGCCATGGGCTTTGACGGCCGCGACGACGACAATCCTCAGTTCACGGACCACTGCTTCACCGGCGAATACCCGACGCGGCTGCGCGATCGCGAAGGCCCGCCGCAGCAGAAGCAGCTTTCGTTCCTTGCCGAGGTCGGTTGACCGACCCTGTTCTCAAAGACCGCATCGCCCTGATCACCGGCGCCTCCCGGGGCATTGGGCGCGCCACGGCAAAGCTTCTGGCGGCTGACGGCGCCCATGTGCTTCTGCTCGGCCGCAATCAGAAGAGGCTCGAGACCGTCGACGACGAGATCACCGCATCGGGCGGCAAGGCCACGCTCATTCCGCTCGACCTTGCGGACGGTGCCGCGATCGACCCGCTCGGGCCCTCGCTCTACGAGCGCTTCGGCCGTCTGGATATCTTTGTCGGCAACGCCGCCATTCTCGGGGGCTTACGTCCGCTCAATCACATTCCGTCGGAAACCTGGGAGAAGGTGCTGGCGGTCAATCTCACCGCGAATTGGCGCCTGATCCGCACGCTCGATCCGCTACTTCGCCTTTCCGATGCCGGCCGCGTCGTCTTCGTGACGTCCTCGCGCGTGGCGGCGCAGGGCCGGCCCTATTGGGCGCCCTATTCGGTCTCCAAAGCCGGATTGGAAACGCTGGCGAAAACCTACGCCAATGAGGCGGCCGACAGCACGGTCAAGGTCAACATCGTCGATCCCCGTGCGACCGCGACCTCCATGCGGGCCGTAGCCTATCCGGGAGAAGACCAGAGCACGATCAACAGCCCCGAGCAGGCGGCCGAGACGATCGTCAAGCTCTGCCTGCCGTCCGTGACCGAAACTGGCCAGATCGTCCCCGTCGCCTAACAAAAAACGCCAGCGGATCAGAGCCTAGCCGGTGGTAACGACCATCCCGTCGTAAGCCGGCTCGATGCCGTCGGGGAGCTGCTCCTTGAGCGTCTCGTAATCCAGATCCACATGCATATGGGTGAAGATCGCCCGCTTCGGCTGCATGCGCCTGACCCAGCCTAGCGCCTCATCCACACTCAAATGGCTGGGATGCCCGGTGTAACGCAGCGCATCGAGGATCCAGATATCGAGCCCTTCGAGCGTCTTCAGAGACTCCTCGGGGAAGTCGCTCACGTCCGGGGAATAGGCGAGCCCGCCGAAGCGATAGCCGAGCGAGTCCGTCGAACCGTGCTGCTGCAGAAACGGAACCGCCTCGATCTGACCGCCGGGTCCGTCGATGACGATAGGTTCGCCGGGCATAACCTCGTGCCCGTTCAGCACCGGCGGGTACTCGCTGCCGGGAGGCGTGTCGAAGCAATAGTCGAAACGCTGGCGCAACACGTCGCCCGCCTCTTTCAGATAGTACACGTCCACGCGGCGGTGGCCGTTATAGGCGACCATGCGCAGGTCATCGATGCCGTGGACATGGTCGGCATGGTCATGGGTGTAGAGGACGCCGTCCACGAGTCCGACATCGGCGTCGTTCAACTGCTCGCGCAGATCGGGCGGCGTATCCACGAGCACGCGGGTCACGCCGTTCTCCCCTTCCCGCTCCACCAGCAGCGCGCAGCGGCGGCGGCGGTTCTTCGGGTTCGACGGGTCGCAGGCCCCCCATTGATTGCCGATCCGGGGCACGCCGCCGGAGGTCCCGCAGCCGAGAATGGTGGCTTTCAAGCTCATGCGGCGTCTGAGTGCTCTTTGAGAGCAGAACGCGGCACCTTGCTGAAGAGCCTGAAGAAATTATCGGTCGTCAGCGTCGTCAATGCGTCGAGCCCAAGCCCGTGCACTTCCGCCAGCCGCGCAGCCGTCTTGGCCACATAGGCCGGCTCGTTCGTCTTCCCGCGGAACGGCTCGGGCGCGAGATAAGGCGCGTCCGTCTCCACGAGTAGCCGGTCCGCCGGCACCGACGCCGCGATGTCACGCAGCTCTTGCGCCTTCTTGAAGGTCACGACACCGGAAAACGAGATGTAGCCACCGAGCGCCAGGCCCCGCCGCGCCAACTCCGGCCCGCTCGTGAAGCAATGCAGGATGAACGGAAACGCGCCCTTCGCACTCTCCTCTTCCAGGATGGACGCCATGTCCTCGTCGGCTTCGCGCGAGTGAATGACCAGCGGTAACCCGGTCTCGCGGGCGGCGGCGATATGGGCACGGAAGCCCTTCGCTTGGATCTCGGGCGGCGCGTAGTCGTAGTGGTAGTCGAGCCCCGCCTCCCCGATGGCGACCACTTTCGGATGGCGCGCGATCTCGATGAGCTGCTCGGCGGTAGTGTCCGGCTCCTCGGCCGCGTTGTTCGGATGTGTGCCGATGGAACAGAAGATGTTGTCGTGCGCCTCGACCAGCTCCTTCAGCTCATCGAACTTCGACACATAGGTGGAGATCGTCACCATGAGCCCCACGCCCGCGTCCTGGGCGCGCGTGAGCACCCCCGGCAGGTCCGATTTGAGCTCCGGGAAATCGAGGTGGCAGTGGCTATCGATCAGCATCACGGAAAGATGAAATGTCGTTAAGGTTCAATATGCTAGCTTCGCCGAAGCGAACCTGAGTCGTGTCTTTGTGCAGCACTTTCGCAGACGAAACAAGCCGACGAAACAAAAGGACGGCCTCGGTCGCCACGCACGGACGACCGCGCCCCAAGACAATGCCCGAAAGCCTCGACAGAACAGACTTCTCCGCGCGCCGGATTACCCTCGCGCTCACGGCCGCCATGGCGGCAGCTACCCTGCTCATGCTGCCCATGGGCGCCGCGCAGGCAGCCTGCAGCAAGCGCGTCTACGTCTACAGTGCCGACTGGTGCGGCACCTGCCGCCGCCTGCGGTCCTATCTCGATCTTAACCGCATTCGCTACACGCTGTTGGATGCGGACAACCCACGCGTTAAGGCAGACATGCAGCGGCGCTTCGGCAACCTCGCCGTGCCCCGCACCCTGATCGGCCGGTCCGTTGTCAGCGGCCTCGACACAGCCAAGATCCAGAAGCTTTGCCGCTAGGAGAACTTCCCATGGAAAGTGCGACCGAGAACGGAACCGAATTCATGGATCCGCGTTTGCCCTGTATGACAATCGCACTCGCCCTTGCCGGTACTCTGGTCTTCGCGGTCCTCGTCTCGGCCTTCTTCGACAGCGTCGGCAACTAACCGGCTCGCCGGTTCGACTGCCGGGCACCGACTCGATCCAAGCAAGGTCGAGTTGCCCCGTGGCGTTGTGGCTGCGGCGATCCTCGCCGAGCGTCACGCGATCCCAGTGTGATCAATGAACCCGATCGATCTGTCGGCAGTGGCGTCGCTGGTGGGATCGAAAGACAGCATCTGCCTGTAGTAGTCCCTCAAGGCGCTCACCAAAGGCTCGAAGGTTTTGTCGTCCCCCACGTTCACGTTGATGGCGGGACGGTCGGCGATTGCCACATCGACGCTGCCGCGATGGACCTTGATCCGGCATTTCACCAACCACGTTTTCTTTGGAAACGCATCGGGCGCGCGCGACATTGTGAGACCGACGTAGCCCTGGTACTGCCCCTCCTCATCTCTAGGCAACTCGGTCCGCACATCGCGCACCAGCTGATACTGCTCGGTCGAGTTGGGGTCCTGGTCGTCCATGTAGGCCGCCACATAGGGATGGTATCTCCCGGAGTGCGGGTTCGTGAACTTCTCAGGTGCGTTGATCCGGTGTTTGAAGGCGTTCGCAAGTTCCAGCAGGATTCCTGTGGCACGCCGGTCGCAAGTATCGATACGGTCCATCAACTGTGCGAACTGGCTGCATAGCTCGTCGAAATCCGGCATCTATCGCTGACTCCATTCCTCTCATCACCCGAACTCTGTGCGATTCGAGTATACAGATCAGAATACTACTAGTGCGCGATATTGTGTCCCAGCTATGGCTGGAGCGAACTCGAAACTTGCTTAATGGGAAAAATCGGGAGCGCCTCGAGCCGCCGTCAGCTCGCCTCGCCTTCCGGCTCGACATAGCGCGGGAAGACGGCTTTCGGCGCCGGCAGTTCGGTTCCGGGCTTGAGGCGTCCAGCCTCGCCGAGACGATCGAACGCCCGCGCATTCCCCGGCACATTCAGCAGATCCAGCAGCTTGGCACCGCTCTCGGGCATCACCGCCTGAGCGAGAATAGCCGCCTGACGAACCACCTCGGCCGTCACGTAGAGGATCGTACCCATGCGCTCCGGGTCGGTCTTCTTGTGGGCCCACGGCTCCTCGCCAGCAAAGTAGCGGTTTGCATCCGCAATCAAGGCCCAGATGACTTCGAGCGCCTTGTGAATGGCGAAGCCGTCGATTTCCGTTTCCACGCGCGGCAGAAGCCCATCTGCTTCGGCGAGGATCGCCTTGTCGTTATCCGTGAGCGCGCCGGGCTCGGGAACGATCCCGCCGCAGTTCTTGGCGATCATCGATAGCGAACGCTGGGCAAGATTGCCGAGGTCGTTGGCAAGGTCGGCGTTGATACGCTGCACGATGCCGTCGTGGCTGTAGTTGCCGTCCTGGCCGAACGGCACTTCGCGCAAGAGAAAGTAGCGGATCTGATCTACACCGTATTCGCCAACGAGCGCGTTCGGATCGATGACGTTGCCGACCGACTTCGACATCTTCTCCCCGCGATTGTAGAGGAAGCCGTGACCGAACACTTGTTTCGGGAGCGCGACGCCGGCCGACATCAGAAAGGCAGGCCAGTAGACCGCGTGAAAGCGGATGATGTCCTTGCCGATGATGTGGACGTCCGCCGGCCAGTATTTCTTGAAGGACTCGGACTCTTCGTCGGGGAAGCCGACGCCGGTGATGTAGTTCGTCAGCGCGTCCACCCACACATACATCACGTGCTTGGGATCGTCCGGAACCGGCACGCCCCAATCGAACGTCGTGCGCGAGACGGACAGATCGCGCAAACCTCCGCGCACGAAACTCTTCACTTCGTTGGCGCGCGTTTCGGGCCCGATGAAATTGGGGTTTTCGTCGTAGTAGGCGAGCAGCCGGTCCTGGAACTGCGACAGGCGGAAGAAGTAGCTCTCCTCCTCGACCCATTCGACGGGCGTGCCTTGCGGCGAGAGCTTGGCGCCGTCCGGGCCCTCGCTCAGTTCACTCTCGTCGTAATAGGCCTCGTCGCGTACCGAGTACCAGCCGGCATATTTGTCGAGATAGATATCGCCGGCGGCGGCCATGCGCCGCCACAGCTCCTGCGTCGAGCGTTTGTGGCGCTCCTCGCGCGTGGTGATGAAATCGTCGTTCGAGCAGTTGAGCACTTCGACCATCTCGCGGAACTTTGGCGTGTTGCGGTCCGCGAGCTCGGCGACCTCGATGCCCTGCTTGCGGGCCGTCTGCAGCATCTTGATGCCGTGCTCGTCGGTGCCCGTGAGGAAAAACACGTCCTTGCCCTGCAGCCGCCGAAAGCGCGCGATCGCATCGGTCGCAACTGCCTCGTAGGCGTGGCCGATATGCGGCGCATCGTTCGGATACGAGATCGCGGTCGTGATGTAATAGGTGTCTTTGTTGGCCATTTTGTCTCCCATAGCGGAGACATAGCCTTGCCTCCCCTCCCTGCCAAGCATGCTCATTCAACGGGTCAGGATGTTCGGCTAGCCGCAAGCTCCTGGAGGCCGAACCAGCTGTTCAGGACGAGCAGACCCCGGTCGAGATTCAAGGCGAACGTCTCGGCGCGCGCGGCCGAAATCGCCTCCCAGGCCTCGGCCCAGGCCGGCAAAGTCTCCGCGGTCAGCAGACGTTGCGCGAGCTTCTCCTCCGCGCCCTTGAGCCCCGTCCCCGTGGCGCCGTAATGCACCAGCCGTTCGATAAGCCCGAGCAGCAGCGCGAGGTAGAGTTCGAGCTGCTCCGTCTCGTTGACGCTCGCCAGCTTCTCGGCCTGGCGCTGCACCCGCGCGCCGTCGAGATCCGGCAACGCTTCGAACGTGGCGACGATGTCGTTGTAGAGCCCGATGCCCTCTCCGGTGACGAGTTCGAGCGCGCGCCGCACGCTGCCCTGCGACAAGGCCATGGCCATGCGAAGCGTTTCCTCGTCGGCCTCGATTCCGTCCCGCTCGAGCGCGGCCCGGACTGCTTCGGCGAGCGCCGCATCGTCCAGCGGCGACAGACGCAAGGCGCGGGTCCGGGAACGGATCGTCACTGGCAGCCGCCCTTCGGCATTCGACACCAGCAGGAACAGCGTGTTTGGCGGCGGCTCTTCGAGCGCCTTCAGCAAAGCGTTCGCGGCGTTCTGATTGAGCTGGTCGGCACGGTCCACGATCACGACGCGCCAGGACCCAGCGCCAGCGGTGCTGCCGAGAAAGCTGCGCAGCCGCCGCACTTCGTCGACGCTGATCACTTGCGAATAGCGCTTCGTCTTCTCCATCCACGTACGGCGGATGAGCAGCAGGTTGGGATGCGCCAAGCCGGACACTTTGCGAAAGATCGGATGATCGGGCGCGACGTCCGCAGGCTCGCCGGGAATAAGATCGCCGGCCTCCGCATGAGCAAGGATGGTGCGGGCCAGGCGATAGGCGAGCGTCGCCTTGCCGATGCCCTCGGGGCCGACCAGCAGCCAGGCGTGATGCAGGCGCCCGCTGCGAAGCGCTTCTTCGAACTCCTGCGCCGCCTCGGCGTGACCGAAGACGCGATCCACCTCGCGCGGGCTGGAGAACGACTCCAGCCGATCCGGCTCGACGGGACCGGCTTCCGATTTTCTAGCTGCGGCACTCATGATGAACTGCTCGGGGAGCCCCGATCACGGATTGAGGCGCTGCAGGACCGTCTCCCAGACATCCTCGGCGACCATGGCTTCGGGCTGACTTGCGTCCACCACGACGCAGCGGCCCGGCTCTTCCTCCGCAATATCCAAGAATCCACGGCGAATGCGCTCATGGCTCATGAGCTCCTGGCTTTCGAAACGGTCGAGCTCCTGACCTTCGGCGCGCGCCGCGACGCGCGCAAGCCCCTCCTCGGCCGGAATGTCCAGAACAAACGTGATGTCGGGCATCACGGCGCCGACAGTGAGTTGCTCCAAGGCATTGATGAGCCCTCGCGGCACGCCGCCGGTCGACCCTTGATAGGCCCGCGTCGAGTCGACGAACCGGTCGCAGATGACCCACTGCCCCTGTTGCAGCGCGCCCTGGATCGCATTCTCGATATGATCGGCACGCGCGACCGCAAACATCACCGATTCCGCCAGCGGGCCGAATTGGGCTACCTGGCCGGACAGCAAGACCTCACGGATGTCCTCCGCCGCCGACGACCCGCCGGGTTCGCGCGTCACGAACACGGCCCGGCCAGAGCGCGACAGCCGCTCGGCAAGAATGTTGACCTGGGTCGACTTGCCGGAGCCCTCGCCGCCTTCGAAAGTGATGAAGCGTCCGATCTCGATGGCTTGCTGCATGGTGGAAGCGCTCGCGTACCCGGCGCTAAAGCAGCCAGCCGAACGCAAGCACAAGCAGGGAATCGATGCCCCGCATGGCGAAGCCGCTGCTGTTGATGTCTTCGCCGGCATAGAGCGGGATCTCGTTGATCGCAGCCAGGTCGGCCGACTTCACTTTCAAGGTCGCGATCTGGTCGCCCTTCTTGATCGGTGCCTTGATGGGTCCCTCGTAGATGATCTCGCCGGAGACGGCACCCGTGGCGCTGGCCGGAAGGAGGAGATCG
Organism: Methyloceanibacter sp. wino2; assembly: GCF_003071365.1. Classification (NCBI taxonomy): domain Bacteria; kingdom Pseudomonadati; phylum Pseudomonadota; class Alphaproteobacteria; order Hyphomicrobiales; family Hyphomicrobiaceae; genus Methyloceanibacter; species Methyloceanibacter sp. wino2. Next base: position 3,103,330 of record NZ_CP028960.1, on the reverse strand, counting down.
ATCGCGCCGTCGCCAACCAGCGGCACGTAGTGCTTCTCACCGCCCCATACCAATGCATCGCTGACCTGCTGCCCGTCTTCGAACAGCCGGAAGGGACGGAAGCTCTTGAAGCCCCACTCCAGCACGCGGCGAGACTCGCTTTCGCGGTCGCCTTTGTTCTCGAGGCCGGTAAGGACGAGCACCAGCCGCTGGTCGCCGCGCTTGGCGCTCGACACGAGGCCGTACCCGGCCTCCTGCGTATAGCCGGTCTTCAGACCGTCGACACCGATATCGGCCCAAACCAGCGGGTTCCGGTTGCGGAAGGTGAACTTGTCCCGATAGCGGAACTCCTTCTGCGCGAAGTAGTGATAGTACTCGGGATAGGTTTCGATGATGTGCTTGGAAAGCAAAGCCAGATCGCGCGCCGTCATCAGATGGCCTTCGGCAGGGAGCCCGGTCGGGTTCGCAAAGTTGGAGCCGGTCAGACCTATTTGCTTCGCGTAGTCATTCATCATCTTGACGAAGCCGCCCTCGGTCCCGCCGATCCCTTCGGCAAGGATGAGCGCCCCGTCGTTCGCCGACTGAACGGTGACGCCCTGGATCAAATCGCTGACGGTGATCGGGCTGCCGAGAGGCGCGAACATGGCGGCGGTTCCAGACGGTGCGCCGCCGGTACGCCAAGCGTGTTCGCTCACGGTGAAGGTGTCGTCGAGCGTAATGCGCCCTGACTTGAGTTCGCGAAAGACCACGGCCAGCGTCATGAGCTTGCTCATACTCGCGGGCGGAATTTGCTTATCCGCGTCCTTCTCGTAGAGGACGAGATCGGCGCCTGAATCCATCAGGATCCCGCTTTGGGCCTTGGTAGTGAATTCGTTGGTCTTCTTCGCCGCCGCAGAGGCAACGCCCGCGGCCAACGCCACGCCAAGCGCGCAGAATGCGCAGGCAACGGCAACTTTCGTCAATCTACGAAGAGAGCGCACGCGATCACATCGTTCTTGAGGAATGGTGGTCTAACCGCCGCCAAAGACGGCCGCCTAGGCGCAGCCACTATCGAATGGTTAATGCCAAAAATCAACCGGGGACGGAACAACGCTCAGTTTTGCAAGATGATTTTGGCGCCCCGGTAACCCGCATCGGCAACGTCCAACAGTGCCGCCGCCGCGGTTATCCCGTCCACAAACGGGCCGACGCGGACGCGGTAATATGTTTCGCCCTGTTCGGCGATCGGCGCGACTTCCACGGGCCCCACACCTGCGAGTGCGGTCCGCGCCCGTTGCGCGTTCGCGTGGTTCTTGAAGAATCCAGCCTGAATCATGGGGCCTTGAAGGTCTTCGGATGAAGACGGGCCAATGGCGCCGGTCACCGCCACGTCGCCCGCATCCCCGCCACGAATAACAGTCGGCTCCGGCGTGGCCTGAGCCACGGCAACAATGGCCGACCGGTCGGGCCGATCAGGCAGCGGCGGCGCCGGCGGCGGCCCTGGCGGTCCGACCGCGATCACGACTTCCGCCATGCCGTCGGGATCCGTCGTCCCGGCATATTGCGAGTAGCCCCGCGTCGACAGGTAGTCGCGCTCGAACGCGTCGTCGCCGTCGAGACTCGCCTTGCGGAGATAGCGCACCCGGACATTGGCCGTGCCGGACCTTTTGAATCCGAGTACTTCGGCGGTGTGCCGGGAAAGATCGATAAGACGCCCGTCGCGGAACGGGCCTCTGTCGTTCACGCGCACCACGGCGCTCAGGCCGTTGTCGATATTGGTGACCTTCACGTAGATGGGCAGCGGCAAGGTGGGATGAGCGGCCGACAACCGCTCCATATCGAAGATTTCGCCGTTGGATGTCTTGCGGCCGTGAAACAGGTCGCCGTACCAGGACGCGACGCCCCTCTTGTCGTAGCTGGGGTCTTCCGCCGGGACGTAGCGCACGCCCTCGATCTCGTAAGGGTCGCCGATCTTGAAATGACCGCCCCCTTTGGGTGCGGACTCGCCGATCTGGACGTATCGCTTCCCGAGGCCGGCTGATTCCATGCCCTCGGGCACCCCGTCGGGCCAAAGCCAGAGGACCGATACCGAAAGAAGAAGGAGAACAAACCACGCCCGTGCGTCAAAGACGCGTCGAGTCAGAGACTTAACGCCGCCGGAGCTGGGCTCAGGTCCGTCCGATGTCACCCCGTCCAATGATCCGCCCCCCAAAAGGGCTCAAGGAAGCCGCGCCGGAAGAGCTACGAACGCAGAACAAAGTGAACTCCTCCGGCGCACGTTCAATGTGAGCCCAACTCGGTTATCAAAGAATAAATGCGTTCCCTATTTGCAGACGCTCCGGTGGAAGACTCTCCGGTGCATAAAATGTGCCTCAGAATCAGGCCATTATAGCGCGGTCAGGCTGACAGCATCAGATTGTTAACCATAGCAAGACAATCCCGTGCCCCAACGGCCACAGAGTCTTTGAAATCACTCGGGAAACACCCTGCAAGCCTTGTCGCGCAAAGGTTAACTGGCTAACGTCCGGGGTGATGGGCGGGTGCTGTTGTCGGCAAAGACTGACATCTCACCAAAGTAACAACCGAACGGACGTACGAATGGGTTCGTGGGCGAAGTTGGCGACAACCGCTGCGGCGGCGGTGTGTCTGGTCCTGGGTGTCCCCGGGATCGTGTCCGCCGCTGGGGTCTCCGAACCGCAGCGCGAGGCTATGCTTCAGCGCATGATCGCCAATCCGAGCGATCTCGATCTCGCATTCGAATACGCACAAGCCTCGTCCGATGCCGGCGACTATGAAGGCGCGATTTCCGCCCTCGAGCGCATGCTCATCTACGCGCCCAACACGCCCCGCCTCCAGTTCGAACTCGGCGTGCTCTACTACAAGCTCGGCGCCTATGAGGTCGCCCGCAGCTACTTCGAACAGGTGCTCCTCAATCCGAGCGTGCCGAATGAGATCGCCGACCAGGTTCGGCTCTATATTCAGCAGCTCGCCCTCGCCGCGGACCCGCCGCCCTTCTCCGCGTCGATCTTCAGTGCCATCCGCTGGGAGAGCAACGCCAACTTCGGCCCGGGCACCAACACGGTGACCTTGAACGGTATCGACTTCACCCTGGGCGACCAGTCCGTTGGACGCCCCGGCTGGAGCTGGTTGAACATCGGGACGCTGCATTACTCCTACGATCTGAAGAACCAGGGCGACCGGATCGAGTTCGACTTCCTGGCCTATTCGACCGTCTACTTCGACGACGAACTCTCCGACATCGATCTCGATTTCTTCGAGTTCACCCTCGGCCCGAGCTTCAACATGAAGCGCATCGGCTGGGACCAGACCCGCCTGTTTCTCTACGCGATCGGCGACCTGTCCTATCTCGGCTACGACTCGTATTTCTACGCACCGGGCGCAGGCGTCCGGCTGTTGAGCTTCGCGGCGACGCAGAGCGTGCTCGATGCCCGCCTCGAAACGCGCTACCGCGACTTCCAGGACAACAGCGAACTGCCCACGAATTCGCTGCGCACCGGCTTTCAGACCCGGATCGGGGTGAACTACACCTACTACTTGACGCCCGGTCTCGTTCTGACAACCCAGGTTTACGCGCAACGGGAGGCGGCCGACGCCGAGTTCTACGCCAATACGGAAGTCGCGTTCTCGGCCGGGTTCGCCTACACCTTCGAGAACCCGCTGTGGCGGGCCGACTACCCCCTCACCTGGCAACTGGGCGCGGGCATCATCCGGCGCGACTACGACGATCCCGATCCGACGATCGACCCCACCGAGTCCGAGCGGGACGATACGTGGTGGGCGCGGACGGCGATCGTGGTGCCCGTCGCGGAGACCTGGGCGCTCGTGCCGCAAGTCGAGTATCGCGACCAGCAGTCCAATTACGACCTGCGGACATTCGACGACCTGACGACGATGCTCGGCATCCAGAAGAGGTTCTAGCGTGGGTGCCGTACGCGCAGTCGTAGCGTTCATCGCACTCGGCGCGGCTGCTCTCGGTGCGCCAACGGACGCCGCCGCGAACAAGGTTGGCGTGGCGGCCGCGGTCAATCCGGACGCTTTTTCCGGCGGCAAGGAAATCCGCATCGGCAAATCGATCTTCTACAACGAGAGGATCAGCACCGACGCCAAAGGCGTGGTTCAGGTTCTGCTCGTGGACGGCTCTACCTTCACCGTCGGCAAGAACTCCAACGTCGTCATCGACAAGTTCGTCTACGACCCCAACAAGAAGACCGGCGAGATCGTCACGTCCTTCTCGAAGGGCTCGATGCGTTTCATCGGCGGCAAGATCTCGAAGAACCCCGGCGGCGTGACCGTCAACACGCCGGATGGCAGCCTCGCCATCCGCGGCGGCATGGCCCAGGGCGCGATTACCTCGCGGGGCACCATCTTCTCGTTCCTCTTCGGCAACGAGATGGTGTTCAAGAGCAAGAGCGGGAAGGTCTACACGGTCTACCAGCCCGGCTACACGCTCGACCTCAGCAGCGGCGTGCCGACGATCCGGCCGACGACCGCGGCCGACATCCAGACGGTCCTGGCCAGCCTGACCAACAGTACGGTAAGCACCACCGGCACCGGCACGGACAACCAGCCCCCGCCGCAGAACTTCGTGATCCTGCCGCAAGACTTCCAGCAGATGATCATCGACGCCACCGGCACGCGGATCAGCGACGAAATCCTGCAGCAGCTGCTCGCGTTGCAGCAGACGACTGTCGAGCAGCTCGAGGAGACGAGCATCGACTTCACGATCGGTGGCTATGGGAGCGGCATCGCGCACGACGACTACGGCAATTACACCACCGTCGGGAGCAAGTACTCGACCGACTTCGATTACAATGAGAACTCCGACGTCATCACCCTGACGCTGCGCAACGTCGAGGGGTCCTCGCAACAATTCGGACCAAGCCACGGTATCTTCAAGTTCAGCCCGGTCTCCAACAACAACTGGACACTGTCGAGCCTGCAACTCATCGACTCCAGCGGCAATCCGCTTTACGTGACCGACCCGACCGGTGGGGCCGAACGGCGAACGCAAGTGATGTGTCCCGGCTGCAACTTCATCGAATGGGGCACCTTCAACGCAGACTACAAATACAGCTCTTACCCGAACGACCCCTACGCCATGCAGGAAGACATCAACAATGGCTGGTGGGTTGGCGGCGCAGTCACCGCGTTCAAGGACCTGCCGACGACGGGTACCGCGACCTATTCCGGAACCGCCCGGGGCACGATCCTCGACTACAATCTGGACGGCGCGCAGGTCGAAGGCCGCGGCGATCTCGACATGAGCTGGAGCTTCGCCAAACGCTCGGGCCAGCTCTCGATCTCCGACTTCAAAGCCATTTCGTCGCCCTTGCCGAATTACACCCCGCCGACGCTGAACGTCTCCGGCACGATGTCCACACCGGGGAGCGTGAATCGCTTCTCCGGAGACATCAGCGGCATGGCAGGACAGATTCCCGTTTCGGGCGGCGCCTTCGGCTCCTTCGTGACCGACGGACGGCGCCCGGCTGCCGGCGTCATTGGCAACTGGGGCGTCAAAGACATGAACAACTACTACCGTGCAACCGGTATTTTTGGTGCTGCTGCAAAGCGTTAGATCGTTTCAGCTAAAGTCCTTCCGTATCTTGTCGCCGATCCGCTCTATTGGCGCGATTGGACAATGAAACCCGGCAAAACTGTGCTATATCAATAATCGGAATTTCTCTTCTCTACGGCTTGTAGAAGAGGCTTGAGGGATGGTCAGAAACGGTCACTTGACGCTGCCGCGCGGCGCCGTGGCGATCGCGCTGCTCTGTAGCGCGGGCGTTGGCCTTGCCCTGTCCGCCCCCGCCTACGCCGCCAAGGTCGGCGTCGCAGCGGCCGTCAATCCGGACGCCTTTTCGTCGCTCTCCGGCGTGCCCAACAAGCAGCTGAATATCGGCAAGTCGATCTTCTACAACGAGCGCATCGAGACCACGGCGCAAGGGCTCGTGCAGGTGCTGCTGGTGGACGGCTCCACCTTCACGGTCGGCCCCAACTCCAACCTCGTCATCGACAAGTTCGTCTACGACCCGAACAAGAAGACGGGCGAACTGGTCGCCACCTTCTCCAAGGGTTCCATGCGCTTCATCGGCGGCAAGCTGTCGAAGAACGCGGGCGGCGTGAAGGTGAACACGCCGTCGGGCGCGCTCGCCATTCGCGGCGGCATGTTCCAGGGCAACACGCAGAAGAAGATCTATTCCTTCCTCTACGGCCACTCGATGTCGATGCAAGGCCGGAACGGGCGAACGCAAACGGTCTATCAGCCCGGGTATACGCTCGATATGTCGAGCGGCACCGGCAACGTCCGCCCCACCACGGCCGAGGATACCAACGTCTTCATGCAGGCGCTTTCGAGCCCGGCCACGACCACGTCGTCCTCATCGGGCGGCGGCGGCGATAGCGGGTCGCAGAATCCCAACAGCACCGCGCAGCAATCCGGCCAGCAGGCGGACAACGTCGCGAACGCGGCGAGTGACACGATAAGCAATGTCACCACCACACAGATCCAGACGGAGATCACCAAACAGCTCATTCGGCTGGAGCAGTTGAAGACTGATCCAGTGCCTATGCCGAAGGTCATCACCCCGCCGCCGGCCATCGACAACACCGAGACGCCGACAGTGGTCAAGACCGGAGGAACGTTTAACGGCCATGCGTCCGGCTTTCTACAAACAGGAGACAACGGAAGTGGAGAGCCAATCTCTCTCTACGATGGTACTGCAAACGTGAAGCTTGACCCCAAGGCAAACACGGTTACCGGGGCAATTCAGGTCAACGACCACCGGGGCCTCACAATTGTTAACTGGGAGCCAGTCCCGAGACAGACGACCACATTCAATCTGGGCTTCGCCGGACAGGCAGAAGCCTACATTGATGACAATACGTTCCTGGCGTTCGGAAACGACGGAACGTCAAACGTCGTTAGGAAGACATGGAATGAGGAGTGGGTGCGAACAGGCCGATGGCCTTGGCAGGGACACTTCGAACAGTCCCAAAATGTTGAGAACTTCTCCGAAGTCTCCCACTCCGGCAACCTGATCAGCATTCCAGGTTCGGTCCTCTGCAATGAGTGCGAATTCATAAAGTTCGGCACCTGGGCGTCTGACGTCACCTATGGCTCCAATGTGGACAAGATGGGTGGTTGGTGGGTCGCGGGGAATGTCGTTCCCGAAGCGAATATCGATAAGCTCCAGCAGCTCCAAGCAAGCGCATCTTACGAAGGCAGCGCAGTTGGCACGGTCGCCAAACTCAAGAAAGGGACTTGGAACCAGTACATCGCTACCGGGGACATGACCCTTGACTGGCAGTTCGCTAAACGCAGTGGTGACTTCTCAGTCAAAAACTTCGATAACCGCAACTTCGGCGGCAAGCTGGTGAATGCGCCAGGGACTTCCGGCTTCACCGGTATCGTCGGCCACGTCAATCGGAACAATCTTGCCAAATCGATTGCCGGCACTGCGAACGGCTCATTCGTCGGATTCCAGGGGATAGACAAGACACCCAAGGGCGTCATCGGAAACTTCGATGTCCGTCAGGCGAACGACAGATGGCGGGCCAACGGCATCTACGCGGGCGCTCAGCGGTAGTCCTCGTTAGCCCTGCTTCTACGGACTGCCGCCGTTCGCCTTCCTTGCTCGACTGCTGACAAATCCCTCCGCACCCCCTCAAAAAGCGTCGTTTGAGCGTTTTCGTCGCCACATTTCGGCGCCGGATTCCGCTGCGTCTCGGAAGTTTTGGCGATTTCGCGCAGAGGTTGCTCTGCCTTTTTCTGTCCCCACATGACCGGCTTGCCAACGCCTTGCGTGGCCCACGGCATTCGACACCAACGGGACGGGACAGGTCTTCATGCTCGCTTCGATTAGCCTCACACCGAGGGCGACCGCGATTGTCGCAAGCTCGGTTCTCTCGGTCCTGCCCCTATCCGGTATGGACGCCACCGCAGAAGCCGCCGATCGCGTCGGCGTCGCTTCCGCCGTCACCCCGAAAGCCACCAGTACGCCGCCCGGCGCGGGCACGCGAACCCTCAAGATCGGCAAGTCGGTTTTCTACAACGAACGGATCACCACGTCGGACTCCGGCGTCGTGCAGGTGCTCCTGGTCGACGGCTCCACTTTCACCGTCGGCCCCCGCTCGAGCCTCCTCATCGACAAGTTCGTCTACAACCCGCACAAGGGCACGGGCGAGATGACCGCCACGCTCTCGAAGGGCGCCCTGCGCTTTGTCGGCGGGAAGCTCTCGAAGCAGGAGCCCGCCGTGAAGGTCAAGACACCCGCCGGCGAGCTGACCGTGCGCGGCGGCATCTTCCAGGGCATCGTGAACAGCTCCAACCAGGCGGTGTTCGCCTTCGTCTTCGGCGACTATCTGGCGCTGAACCGCAAAGGACGCCGCTATACCATCAAGCACAGCGGCAATTTGTTCGCGATCGGCAATTCGGGCCCGCCCATCATCCGGCGCACCACCCAGACGGATACCAATCTCATCCTGGCCGCGATCTCCGGCGGCACCGCCGCCAAGGTCTACAAGACGAAGGGGAACCCATGGCCGTTCTATTACGGCATCCAGCCGACCGGCCGTTTCCCGGATAAGCCGTTCATCCGCGACCAGTTCTACGACGCCCGCCCGATCAAGCTGCACCGCGTGCCGGAGCCGAAGGTGCGCGTGCCTGACGTCCATCGGCCGCACACGCCCCTCACCCCTCCCGTACGCGTGCCCAAACCGCCGAGCGTGACGCAGACACCGCTCTATACTTCTCCCGGGTACACCTGCGCCAACTGCTAAGCAGCGCTCCGCGAGCCGCGAAGCTCGCTCTCTTGGCCAAGTATCCGCGTGTCATGTCTGCGTGTCATGCGGACCCTTTAAGGTCTCCCCGTCCGTCCCCATTTTCAGGGGACGGGCTTGCCCCTTCCTGCCAAGCCGGCCTTCCCGGGAGTTCCGATGTCGCTTCATCACGCCTCACCTAAGTCCTTGTCACGCACCACGACCCCTCGCCTTGCGCATGTCCTTTTGCTCGCAGGGCTGGGACTTGCCGTCGCGGCTGCCATCATCGTGTTCGCGCCGCGCGTCGCCAGCGCCGAACCCACCGACATCACCGTTCGCGTGCTGAGCAAGGATGCCAAGTTCGTTGGCTCCAGCATGGGCGGCGCCCGGGTCATCGTGCGCGACGCCGACACCGGCAAGATCCTGGCCGAGGGCGTGACCGAAGGCGGCACGGGCGATACCGGCCGCATCATGCATGAGGACGGCGGACGCCGCGCCACGCTCTCGAGCGAGGGCGCCGCCAAGTTCGACGCCACCATCGATATCGAGGAGCCGCGCCTGGTCGAGGTCGAGGTGTTCGGTCCCCTTGCCCAGCGCCAAAGCGCGAACCGCGTGACCGTCACCCAATGGGTGGTGCCGGGAAAAGACATCACCGGAGGCGATGGCTGGCGCGTCGAGCTGCCGGGCTACGTGGTGGACGTGCTCGACCCGCCCGCGCATGTGAAGCTTTCCGGACAGATGGACAAGATCGATCTGCGCGCCAATGTCAGCCTCATGTGTGGCTGCCCCATCACGCCGGGCGGCTTGTGGGATGCGGACGAGCTCGAAGTCAAAGCGCTCGTCACCCATAACGGCGAGAAGCTCGACCCGATCGACCTTGCCTTTGGCGGCGAGGCGAGCCAATTCGCCGGCAGCGTGCCGGTGACGGCGCCGGGCCTCTACGACGTGACCGTCTATGCGCACAATCCGCGCACGGGCAATACCGGGCTCGACCGCACGACCTTCATCGTCGCCAAATAGGATCGCTCCATCGATCGCCGCAAAGTGCGATGAGCAGACGCGCGCGGCCTTGCCCGAAACGCGCGGCCCCTGGCCGGATGCCCGCATTGTGCCGCTGCTCTTGTTGTGCAGCGCCGCAAACCCCAAATAAAGGCTCCCCACCCGAGCCGTCGCCAGCGGCTTGACCTGTCGCCGTCCCCCGGCTTTGCTCTGGATCATAACTTTCGCGGCCGAAATTGAAGGCCGACGATATGCGAGGCGGCGGCAGACGAATGCCGCCGGAACTGAAGACGACCGAAGTTCGAAACGAGACTATGAATGCGTGATCCCAAGTCCGATCCAACCGCGCGGATGTTCGCCGAGGCCTGCGCGATGCTCAAACAGGCCGAGCAACTCCAACGGCAGTTTTTCGGGCCGTCGAGCGCCGCCGGTAGCGCCTGTTGGGAACCGCCGGTCGATATTTTCGAGACCGAGCGCGAGGTGACCGTGATCACGGCGCTGCCGGGGGTCCGCCCCGAGGCCGTCCGGGCCGAAATCGAAGGCACGACGTTGATCGTCACAGGCGTCCGGGCCATTCCGGCCGCGGGGCGCGGCGCCAATATCGTCCGGCTCGAGATTCCCTACGGCCGCTTCGAGCGGCGCATCGCCATTTCGAGCCGTCTGAGGCTCATCGGCAAAGAACTCGAAAATGGATGTCTGAAACTGATCTTTACGAAGGCAGGCTAACCCAATCACTGAAGTGCACATCATGAATGAGCAAGACCAAAATCTGACCACCGAAAGTCTGCAGAAGACCGAGGAGACCACCGAGTCCCAGACCACCACGGGACCGGAAGAGTCGGCCTTTCCCGAGCTGCCGAACGATGCGGTCATTCTGCTGCCGACGCGCAACGCGGTGCTGTTTCCGGGCGTGGTCGCCCCCCTGATGGTTGGGCGCCCCCAGACCGTCGCCGGTGCGCAAGCGGCCGCGCAAGCCGGCAAGCCCGTCGGCGTGCTGCTGCAGAGCGACCCGAGCGCCGACGCGCCGGGCCCCGACCAGTTGAACCGTGTCGGCACCATCGCCGAGATCATGCGCTATGTGACGTCGCCTGACGGCGCGCATCACCTCGTCGTGCGCGGCATGAACCGCTTCAAGGTTCTGGAGATCCTCGACGGATACCCGTTCCTTGCGGCGCGGATCGAGGAAATCGGCGGGTCCGAAGTGTTCTCGACCGAGCTCGCGGCCCGGGTCCATCAGCTGCGCGAACGCGCGCGAGAGGCCCTGTCGCTCCTGCCCAATGCGCCGGACGAACTGGGCGGCGCCCTGGAGCAGATCGAGTCGCCCTCCATGCTGGCCGACTTCATCGCCAACGTGATGGATATCAGCCCGCCGGAGAAGCAGGGCATTCTCGAGACGTTCGACGTGTCCGACCGCATCGACAAAGTGCTGCGCGAACTCGTGCAGCAGATCGAGGTCCTGCGCCTGTCGAAGCAGATCGGCGAGCAGACGCAAGAGTCCCTGTCCGGCCGCCAGCGCGAACACATCCTGCGCGAGCAGCTTCGCCAGATCCAAAAGGAGCTTGGCGAAGGCGAAGACGGCGAAGCCGAGATCGCCGAGCTGCGCGAGTCCATCGACAAGGCCGAGATGTCGGAGGAAGCGGAGACGCAGGCCAAGAAGGAACTGCGCCGTCTGGAGCGCATGCCCGAGGCGTCCGCCGAGCACGGCATGATCCGCACCTATCTGGATTGGCTGATCGAGCTGCCCTGGTCGAAGCTCTCCAAGGAGACCATCGACATCGCCGAAGCGCGCCGGATCCTCGACGAGGATCACTACGGCCTGCCGAAGGTGAAACAGCGGATCCTGGAGTACCTTGCGGTCCGCAAGCTCAACCCAGATGGCAACAGCCCGATCCTGTGCTTCGTCGGCCCGCCCGGCGTCGGCAAGACCTCGCTCGGCCAGTCGATCGCGCGCGCCATGGGCCGCCAGTTCGGACGGATCAGCCTTGGCGGCGTGCATGACGAAGCGGAGATCCGCGGTCACCGGCGCACCTATGTGGGTGCCCTGCCCGGTAATATTGTGCAGGCGCTGCGCAAGGCCGAGACGCGCAATCCCGTCTTCATGCTCGACGAGATGGACAAGCTGAGCGCCAGCTTCCACGGCGACCCGTCCGCAGCGCTGCTCGAGGTCCTGGATCCTGCGCAGAACAGCACGTTCCGCGACAACTATCTGGGTGTTCCGTTCGACCTGTCGAAGGTGATGTTCATCGGCACCGCGAACGTGCTCGACCAGATACCGGCACCCTTGCGCGACCGCATGGAGGTCATCGAGATCCCCGGCTACACCGAGGACGAGAAGGTCGAGATCGCCAAGCGCTATCTGGTCAAGCGACAGCTGGAGGCAAGCGGTCTCAGCCCGGAGCAGTGCGAGATCACCGAAGAGGCGCTGCGCACGATCATCGACGGCTACACCCGCGAGGCGGGCGTCCGCAATCTCGAGCGCGAGATCGGCGCCGTCTGCCGTCACGTGGCCATGCAGATCGCCGAAGGCGGCCAGTCGCGCATGCGCATCGACGTGGACGACCTCCACGGCATCTTGGGCGCCCGCAAGGTCGACAACGAGGTCGCGATGCGCACATCCGTGCCCGGCGTTGCCACGGGGCTCGCCTGGACGCCAACGGGTGGCGATATCCTCTTCATCGAGTGCACGAAAGTGCCCGGCAAGGGCCGGCTCATCCTGACCGGCCAGCTCGGAGACGTCATGAAGGAAAGCGCGCAAGCCGCTCTATCTCTTCTGAAAGTCCGGGCAGGACATCTCGGCATCGAGCAGAGCGTGTTCGACACGTCGGATATCCATCTGCACGTCCCGGCAGGCGCCATTCCCAAAGACGGGCCGAGTGCGGGCGTGGCCATGTTCATCGCCCTCACCTCGCTCTTCACCGGGCGGACGGTTCGGAGCGACATCGCCATGACCGGCGAAATCTCGCTGCGCGGCCTCGTGCTGCCGATCGGCGGGGTGAAGAACAAGGTGCTCGCGGCCGTGCGCGCCGGGATCAAGACCGTGATGCTGCCCGAACGCAATCGCCGGGACTTCGAGGATATTCCGGAAGCCGCTCGCGAGGCGGTCAAGTTCGTCTGGATGTCGACGGTAGACGATGCCCTGGCTGCTGCCTTGAGCCCGCCGGAGGTGCCCGCCGACAGCCCCAACGACCTATCCGACGATCAGCGGCGGCTGGCCAGCGGCTAGCCGCCGCGAGCCTGGGGTGAGGTCACAACTCCTTCCTTTGGGGGCAGGTTGGCCGTATGATCCCCCCAACTCGTGAGGGGTTTTCCATGCGGTTCCTACTTGGCTTCATACTGGGCGTTGCGCTGACGGTCGTGGCTGCCTTCGTCATGGATCAGCGCGAGCAGCAGGTCGAAAAGCGCGTCGTCAACTGGGACGTCGTGAACGAGAAGGTCGGCGCGGCCACGAAGGACGCGCAGCAGGTCTGGTCCGACTTCACCAGCGAGATGACCGGCCCGTAAAACGACTCCGCCTCAACGCGCTATGCGCGGGAGCTCCACCGAAATTCGAAAGCCGCAGGGAGCGCCGCATTCTTGATTTGCGGCGGCTTGGGCGGTTTGTCCTCCCGCCGGCTCTTGGGATGGGAGCTCGATTTTTCGGCCTGGGTCGTCGCCACCATGTTCATGCCGATCAGGAACGCGGCCCCGCTGCCGACGACTGTCAGAATAGCGACCGTCCGCAAGGCCCGCCGCAATTCGCGACGGCCCGGAGATTCCAGCCGCACGGTCCGGTTCACATAGGCCAGGAACGAGCTGAACAGCGCCGCCAACGCCCCGCCGCTGAACACCAGCATGGCCATTGTCACCTTGCGGTCGACGGTCGCCTGCGGCTCCATGGCCACGATGGTCAGCAGGACCAGCGCGGCGATGCCGTTCAGACCGATGAGGAAGGACAGCGCCCGGCCGGCTAGGCGGTTCCGCTCCCGCTCGACAAAGGTGGGATCAAGGTTGGGTCCAGACTGGGGGCTATTCACGGTCATCTCGACAGCTCCTGGCCTCGCTAGCGCAGCACCATCTTCGGAAAATACAACGAAACCGTCCAGTTGGGAGCGTCGACAATTTCGCTGATCCGCAGATCGGCGCAGACGCTGCACAGCATATACGCATCCACCGCCGCCATATTTGTGCTGGCGCAAAGCCAATCGATCATGCCCGAGACGGCGTCCCGCGCCGCCTGCATCAGATCCGGCCCCACGCCCGTCGTGGCCCGGTACCCAGCCTCATCCAGATGGCGGGACACCGGCCCGTTCGTCTCGAAACGCGGAAATGCCAGCCCTGCCTGCTTGATGAGACCGATCTCCACCGCGACCACCATGGGGCTCTCGATGGCCGTGCCGCAGACTTCACCGTCACCTTGGGCCGCATGGGTGTCGCCGAGCGACAGCAAGCCCCCCGCCACCTCGACCGGCAGGTAGAGCGTCGTGCCGACGGCGTTGTCGCGGATGTCGAGATTGCCGCCCACCCGGCTCGGCGGGATCACCGAATGCAGGCCGGGCGCGGCGGGGGCGAGCCCCACGGTGCCGCAGAACGGCCTCAAGGGGACGGCAGCACTGGCTCCGAACAAGGCCGGCGCCAAGGTCCGCGCATCGTATTTCCAGATATGGAGCGCAGGCTCCGTGAATTGATCGGCCAGCAGCCCGAAGCCCGGAATATTCGCGGTCCAGCCCCAGCCGGACGGCTGGAAATCCTTGAAGGTCACGGCCACCGCATCCCCGGGCTCGGCGCCCTCGACAAAGATGGGCCCGGTCACGGGGTTCACGCGGGAGGAATCGCGCGCAAGGAACTGCTCGAGCGTGGTGTCGGGCCCCACCTGCCCGGCCGAGGCGTCGATGGTCTCGATCTCGACCGTCTCGCCCGGCGTCACGGTCAAGATCGGCTCGATAGCGTTGTCCCAGCCGAAATGGTGGTGGTGCTTATGGATCGTGTGATTGCAGAGCACGCGCGCCTCCTCGTCGGACCGTCATAGCAAATTTGCAGGTCTAGGAGGCTGCGTTGAAACCGCACCTGCCAAAAAGCAGGGCGAGCGGAGTGGACCGTGGGGAAAACGGACTAGGCTAGCGCCAGATCCAACGCGTATCCGCCAACTCAGACAGGCGGCGTGTCCAGGATGGCTAATGTAATGGCCATGACGGCAACCACGACGACAAACACGATAAAGGGCAGCGCGTAAAAGAACGCGCGACGGTGGCCCACGTCCAACCAGTGTTCAAAGCGCCTCGCCCACTCGAACGGATAATCCTCGCCGGTGACGTGGTGGCGGGATTTGGTTCCTGCTGCGGTGTTCGCTTGCGCTTCTGCACTACGTTTCATCTGCATGCTCCTTGGAGACGAGAAAACGTCTTGCGCCTTATCGGCGGTACGCGTGCGCTCCTATCGGGCGGTTGCAAGCTGAAGCCCGAACGGCTTCAGCCGCGATGAGCCGCCAGGCAAAGCTAAGGCGTGCGACATCCGCACTGCACGTGCGCATCGCCACGAACACGCGTTAGTTTGCGCCGCTTTAGAAGCGCGGCGCCTTGGTGCGCGCCCTAGTGTATATGGGCCGCCACCGGCGTGTGTGCCACCGCCGTGGATGGCGTGTGGGCGTCCTCAGCCAAGACAATCAACAGTGTAAAGAGCATGGAATATGTCAGTACCAGTGCCCAAACGCGCCCGGCTGCTATGGCTTTGTTCTTCATGACCTAAGTCTCCCCAAAGCAATAACTGAACCTGCCATAGAAAAATGGCGTTCTCGTGCCGACTTATCGGGGGGCGATTGGTGGGGCGAATTGCGTGGTGATTCCCAGGTCCGCTCCTGAAGCATTGGGCTTCCCGGGGCGCTGGCGGAGACGGGGGGATTCGAACCCCCGATACAGCTTTACACTGTATAACGGTTTAGCAAACCGCCGCCTTCAGCCTCTCGGCCACGTCTCCGCTGGACGCAAAGGCTTACTGGTCTCGTTCGGGCCGGTCAACACGCGTGCGTGCGATTTCCAGCCACACGGGGCCTTCCACGCCAAGCCCGGCCCCGTATTGCTCTCGGGCACAATATGCTAGGCTGGAGCTTCGAAATCCTGGGAGGACTAGCGCATGAGCGGCGGCATCCGATTCGGATGGCCTAGGCGTGCGGCGGCGTGCCTCGGCATAGCCCTTGCCGCCCCGTTTCTTGCCATGCCCAGTACGGCGCAGGCCGGGAGCGCCGAGTATTGCGTGACCTGCAAGAACCCCAACGCCTCCTACCGCTGCCGCCTCCAAGGCAGTGGCGTCACCCAAAGCGATGCGTTCAAGCTGTATTGTGTGGTGCGTACCACCAAAGAGGGCAACCATGCCTCCTGTGCGGCAAAGAAGGACCCCAACTGCGCCGGCGTGGTGAAAGTCTACAACTATGATGGCCCCACCCTGCCCCCGAAGGTCACCAACGACCCCCGCGTCCGTCAGTTGAACGAACGCGTGGAACGGGACAACCGGGCGTTTGAGGGCAAGCGCGGCGAGCAGCCCAAATCTCTGTTCGAGATGGGCGGGCGAGCCTATGACGCCTCGAAGCGCGGGCTACAGGGTGCCGGTGCTGCAATCGGCCTTGGCGCCGGTGCGAAGAACCAACAGGCCGCGCCACCGCCGCCTCCGCCGCCCCCGGTTCAGGAGGCGCCGAAGCCGGAGAAGAACTTCGCGCGCCGCAGCTGGGACTGCATGACCTCGCTGTTCCGGGAATGCGGAAACGAGTAAGGCGGCACGCCGGTTTTATCCGGCATCCCGCCTTAAGCGTGCGCCGTGGCGCACCCTACTCGTCCAATCCAACCCTAGTGGGTCTGAAGCCACTCGCGCGCTTGGCGCTGCGCTTCGGAAATCTGATCCGTGGTCATCTCGCGGGCCAGTTCCAGCCTGTAGTCGCGCGCGGAGTCGTTGCCGCGCGCCGCCGACAGGTTGAACCACTTATGCGCGGTGACGAGATCCACATCCACGTCGCGCCCCGTCGCATACAGCATTCCAAGCTCGAACAGCGCATCCGCTCCGCCGGCCTGAACCGCTGGCTCAAACTGGCTACCCAAGATCGTTCCAAGTTCCAATCGTGCCATGACGTCCCCCGTTTTGGCTCTTTGTCCCCGCCGCGCATCTGACTTTCCCCACGAAAGACGTTCGATGCGCGGTGTTGCGTTCAACGAGGACGATCATCGGCGAGGTCTTTGAAGAACGTCTGAATCGATGTGCTTAATGCAAGCTCACCAAATCTGAATCGCTTGGTAAGCTTGCTTTACGAGGGCACGGGAATCCGCGGGGTAAAGATTAAGAACGCGCGTTTGAAAGGGTCCTCTAACCATTTCCGGTCGCGTCTCGCTAACCACGCGCAACTTTCCGGCACGCGAATGAGATGAAGTGCTGTCGCGTATTTTCCGAACAAGCGCGGTCAGGATGACTAGCGTCGAGACCCGGCGGATGGCTGCACGAACGCAATCCTCCACTCCCAGGCTTGCGGTTCGGATGCGCTGCCGAGGGGCGTCCATGGCACGTGCACGGCCCTCGGATTGCCGACGACCTGACCATCAATCTGGCGAATGGCCGGCGCAGCAAGGGACCAGAGGCCCGCCCTGCGTGCCGGACGCCACACGACGACCGCCGGGGCGGTCAAATCCTGCGGCCGCACGGGAGGCAAGTGATACGGCCGGCGGAGCGAAACGATCCGTGCCTCGGGAAGGAACCGGCGCAGATTGCCGCCGTCATTGCGATCCATGACGATGAGGGTTCCGCCCCCAAAGCCGCGTGCCTCCAGTTCTTGCGCGAGCCCCTCGTACGGCACCGCGAGCCGGCAGTGATTGCAGTCCGGCCCCATGGCCCTGGCTAGGTACACCGCGCGGATCGGCACGACCGCAAGCGTGACAGCCAACAACACGGCGCCGATCGCGACCGGCCGGCGCGCCGGCGCGTCTTGCGCTGCCACCCACAACAACCACAACGGCGTGAGGAAAAAGAACGGATGCATATAGCGCTCGAGATAGTTCGAGGCGCCCGTCAACACCGCACCGAGAAAGAGAAAGACAAACCCGGCGAGGGTCATGTGCAGCAACAAGAGCGGCCAATCGGGCCCCGCCTGTGCGCGATCCCGTGGCAGTACGCCCTGCTTGATCCTCGACCAGCCCTCGCGCAGCAGGGCCGGAAACATCACCAGCAGAATAAGATCGAGGGGGAAGAGAAAGCCGAGTGGCGCCCAGCTCGCAAACGCAAGACCCGTCATCGTCGCGGTCAGACGATCCGAGGCCATGGGCGCAACCGTGCTGTCGAAAACCCGGACGAGGTCGTGATCGTTGGCAATGAGCCAGTAGCCGAAGGGCGCGACGATGGCGGCAGCGAGGGCCACGCTCGCCAGCATGCGCCTGTCGAAGAGCCGGGCTCGCAGGGTCGGCTGAATCAACGCGCAGACACAAAGGATGATCAGATAGGCGGCAAAGCCGTACTTGGTCAGCAGACCGATACCCGCCACGACCCCGAAGAGCACATAGTCTCCAAGCCGTCCGCTCTCCACCAATCTCATAAAGGCCCAGAACGATGCGGCGATCGCGCAGGTCATAGCAAGGCTGTGCGTCACGCCTTCGTGGAGGTTCCACCCAATCTGATAGAGCAGCAGCGGCGATAGGCTCGCAATCACGACCCAGCGCCGATCCTCGAACAGCCGCTGCGCGGCCAGGTAGAGAAAGACAAATGTCGCGGTGAGCAGGCTGTACTTGATGAGCAAGAAGCCCGTCAGTCCCGGGCCGGTTAGCTGCTGCACCGACCACAACAGCCATTCGTATAACGGCGGCTGACGCTCCTGGTATCCGAGCGCAAGGGTTTGGCCGAGAACATTGGCGGAAGCGTCGTCCAGCGACAGATTATGGGAGAAAGAAAGCCGGAGAGCCGTGTGCACCAGCCCGTAGAGTGCGCCGAACAAGAGGACCGCGCAAAGGCACCACGGTGGGCAGATTCTCTCTTCCGGGCGCGCGATGCAGACCTGCACCGGCATCACTGACGACGCCATAGCTCTCACTCTTCTTCGCGCCCACGAAGATTTGAGTGAACGGGGCTACGGCTCAAATGTGTCGGCTTGGTGTCATCCGCGCCACCTGCGGCAGGATGTCGTTGGGCCCGCTTTGGAGCCCGCTCTGGGCCCGGCTATGGGATCAGGACCGACGAGCCCGTGGTCTGACGGCCTTCCATGGCGCGATGCGCGTCGGCGGCATCCTTGAGCGCGAAGGTCTGGTTCACCGAAACCCTGACCGCGCCTTTGGCCAGGACGTCGAAGAGATCGTTCGCGGTGGAGACGAGTTCCTTACGCGTGGCGATGAAGTCCCAAAGCGAAGGCCGCGTGGCGAGGAGCGAGCCCTTTTGCGCCAGAAGATTGATGCGGAACTCCGGCACGGGCCCCGAAGACTGGCCGAAGCTGACCCACAGGCCACGCCGCTTGAGGCAATCGAGCGAGCCGGGAAACGTCTCCTTGCCGACGGAGTCGTAGACCACGTCGACCCCCTCGCCGCCTGTGTACTCCTTCACCTTTGCGACGAAGTCCTCTTCCCGATAGTTGATCACGTGTGTGCAGCCATGAGAGCGCGCGATCAGCGCCTTGCCGGCCGAGCCCACCGTGCCGATCACGGTCGCACCCAGTGACGCCGCCCATTGGCAGGCGATCGTGCCCACGCCACCCGCCGCCGCGTGGAACAGCAGCGTCGTCTTGGGGCCGACCTTGAAGATCTGCCGCAACAGATACTGCGCCGTCATGCCTTTCAGCATCACCGCCGCGGCAACCTCGTCGCTCACGCTATCGGGAATACGCACCACGCGGTCTGCTGCAATCAGGCGCTCTTCTGCATAGCTGCCCGTATGGCCGGCATAGGCCACCCGGCGGCCGACTTTCAGCGTGCGGACGCCTTCGCCAAGCGCGGTGACGACGCCCGCCCCTTCCGTGCCAGGAACGAACGGCAAGGCGTCCTGCGGGTAGAGGCCCGACCGCATATAGGCGTCGATGAAGTTGAGGCCGATCGCCGTCTGCTTGATGCGGATCTCGCCCGGCCCCGGCTCACCGATATCGGCCTCTTCCCATTTGAGGACGTCGGGGCCGCCGTATTTGTGCACGCGGATGACGCGAGTCTTGTCCGTCGTCTTATCTTTGGTCTTGGCTCGGGTCATGTCTCGGACGATCCGCCGCTCGCGCGATCAGGCTATCGCTAGTCGATGCCGAGCTTTGCCTTGATCAGGGCGTTGACCGCTTGCGGGCTGGCCTTACCGCCCGTCGCCTTCATGACCTGGCCGACGAACCAGCCGGCCATTGCCGGCTTCTCCTTGGCCTGCTCGACCTTGTCGGGATTGGCCGCAAAGACCTCGTCGACTGCCTTCTCGATGGCACCGGTGTCGGTCACCTGCTTCATGCCGCGCTTCTCGACGATCTCGGCCGGGTCGCCGCCTTCGGTCCAGACGATATCGAAGACGTCCTTGGCGATCTTGCCGGAGATGGTCCCGGCCTTGATGAGATCGACAATGCCGCCGAGCTGCGCCGACGAGACCGGGCTGTCGTTGATGGTCAGGCCTTCCTTGTTGAGACGGCCGAACAGCTCGTTGATGACCCAGTTCGCGGCCTGCTTGGCATCGCGCCCCTTCGCCACGTCCTCGAAATAGTCGACGCTCTCACGCTCGGCCACGAGCACGTCAGCGTCGTACGGCGTGAGACCGTAATCGGCGATGAACCGCGCCCGCTTCTCGTCCGGGAGTTCCGGGAGACTTTTGGCGATGTCGTCGACGAAGTCCTGCGTCAGCTCGAGCGGCAGCAGGTCCGGGTCCGGAAAGTAGCGATAGTCGTGCGCCTCTTCCTTGGAACGCATCGACCGCGTCTCGCCGGTCTTCGCGTCGAACAGGCGCGTTTCCTGATTGATCGTCCCGCCGTCCTCGATGATCTCGATCTGACGGCGCGCCTCGTACTCGATGGCCTGGCCGATGAAGCGGATCGAGTTCATGTTCTTGATCTCGCAACGCGTCCCGAGCTCATCGCCCGGACGGCGGACGGAGACGTTTACGTCAGCACGCAACGAGCCCTGATCCATATTGCCGTCACAGGTGCCGAGATAGCGCAGGATCGTCCGCAACTTGGACACATAGGTTTTCGCCTGCTCTGAAGAGCGAATGTCCGGCTTCGACACGATTTCCATCAGCGCGACGCCCGACCGGTTGAGGTCGACGTAGGAGTTCTGCGGATGCTGGTCGTGCAGGCTCTTGCCCGCATCCTGTTCCAGATGCAGACGCTCGATGCCGACGATCACGCGCTCGCCGCTCAGCATGTCGACGATGACCTCGCCCTCGCCCACGATCGGGTTCTTGTACTGGCTGATCTGATAGCCCTGCGGCAGGTCCGGATAGAAATAGTTCTTCCTATCGAACACCGAGTACAGATTGATCTCCGCCTTGAGGCCGAGTCCGGTCTTGATTGCCTGGGATACGCACGCCTCGTTGATGACGGGCAGCATGCCGGGCATGGCCGCGTCCACGAGGCTGACATGGGAATTCGGCTCGCCGCCGAATTCGGTCGACGCGCCCGAAAACAGCTTCGCGTTCGAGGTGACCTGGGCATGGACCTCCATGCCGATGATGACTTCCCAATCGCCGGTCTCGCCCGCGATCAAATTCGATTTATCCGATTTGGCGTCCATGATGCTGACCTTGGAGGAACCGTTACCCTTTGGATTCCTTGCGGAGATTCTCTTCCTCGTACTGGATGAACCAGCCGATCATTTGGCGCCAAAGCGCCTCGACGAGTTCCGGCGGCAGCTCGTTCTTTTCCGCCCGCGCCCGCACCTTGTCGATGACCTGCTGAATGCGCCACGGCACCGTGGCGTCGGCCGGCGACTTCTTGAGTTGCCAGGCCCGGTCCACATAGGCGAAGCGCTCGCAGATCAGATCGACCATCTGTTCGTCGATACGATCGATCTCGACCCGGACGTCGTCCATGCTCTCGCAGTTCTGTGCCGCGCGTGTAGCCATGATCTCGCTCCCTTATCCGGATGTCTCGGGGACGACGGCATCGACGGCGATCTCCACCAGCCAGTCCGGAGAGACGAAACCCGATACCGCGAGCGTCGTATTGGCGGGACGGATGTCGCCGAAGACCTCGCCATGCACCTTGCTCACCGACTCGAAGTCGGCAATGTCGACAAGATAGACCGTCGTGCGGACAACGTCCTTGAGGCTCGAGCCCGCGTCCTGCAGCGCCCGATCGATGGTCTCAATGATCGCACGCGTTTGCGCCTCAGGATCCCCGATGGCCACGGGCTTGCCGCCCGACGCCGCGGTCGTGCCCGCAACCGAAATCCAGTTGCCTACGCGCACGGCCCGCGAATAACCGACGGTCTTCTCGTACGGGCTCCCCGATGAGATCAGACGCCGGTTCATGGCTTGCTCCACCAGTCCTGCGGCTTGGCCATGGGCCCCGCCGCGTCCTCGATGGCCTGTCCCACGCGGAACAGCGTCTCCTCGTCGAAAGCCCGGCCGATGACCTGAAGGCCGAGCGGCGTTCCTTCCGACGACAAGCCGGCCGGTACGGAGATGCCCGGCAGGCCCGCCATGTTCACCGTCACCGTGAAGATGTCGTTCAGGTACATCTCCAGCGGATCGCCCGACTTCTCGCCGGCCGCGAAGGCAGGCGCGGGCGTGGTCGGCGTCAGGATCGCATCGACGCCTTGGAAGGCCTGGTCGAAGTCCCGCTTGATCAGGGTGCGGACCTTTTGCGCCTTGAGGTAATAGGCGTCGTAATAGCCGGCCGACAACACATAGGTCCCGATCAACACGCGCCGCTTTACCTCCGCGCCGAACCCGGACTCGCGCGTGTTCTCGTACATGGAGATCACGTCCGTGCCGGGCTCGCGCAGACCGTAGCGAACGCCGTCATAGCGGGCGAGGTTCGACGACGCCTCTGCGGGCGCGACGATATAATAGGAAGGCAAAGCGTATTTCGTGTGCGGCAGGCTGATGTCTTTGACGGTGGCGCCGGCCTCCGTGAGCCAGGCAATGCCCTGCTGCCACAGCGCCTCGATCTCGGGCGCCATGCCCTCGACGCGGTATTCTTTGGGGATGCCGATGGTCAGCCCCTTCACGCCCTGGTCGATCGCGGCCTCGAAGTCGGGCACGGGAAGATCCGCGCTGGTCGCGTCTTTCGGATCGTGGCCCGCCATGGCGCCCAGCAGAATGGCCGAGTCCCGCACGGTACGGGCGATCGGCCCGGCCTGGTCCAGGGACGAGGCAAAGGCGACGATGCCCCAGCGGGAGCAGCGGCCATAGGTCGGCTTCACCCCGACCGTGCCCGTGAAGGCCGCAGGCTGCCGAATGGACCCGCCCGTGTCGGTGGCCGTGGCGCCAAGACATAGGCGCGCCGCAACCGCAGCCGACGAACCGCCGGAAGAACCGCCGGGTACGAGCGGCGCATCGGACCCCTCGCGCCGCCAAGGATTGATCACCTCGCCGTAGAAGCTCGTCTCGTTGGACGAGCCCATCGCGAACTCGTCATTGTTGAGCTTGCCGAGCATGACCGCGCCCGCATCCCAGAGATTGCCGGTGACGGTCGACTCATAAGTCGGCGTGAAACGGTCGAGGATATGGGAGCACGCGGTGGTGCGGACGTCCTTCGTGCAGAAGAGATCCTTGATGCCGAGCGGAATACCCTCCAGCGCGCCCGCCTCACCTTTGGCGATCCGCGCGTCGCTGGCCTTGGCCATGTCGAGCGCGTGCTCGGGCGTCTCGAGCACATAGGCGTTGAGCGACCGGTTGGCCGCCTTGATGGCCGCCGTGTGGGCTTCCGTCAGCTCCACGGCCGAAAAAGACTTGTCGGCAAGCCCCTTGCGGGCGTCGGCTATCGTCAGGTCTGTGAGATCCGTCACGGCTGGCTACTCAACGATTTTCGGGACGACGAAGTAGTGGTCGTCCTCTTGGGGTGCGTTCTTGACGATGTCCTCGGCCTTGAAGCCGTCGGTCACCTTGTCTTCGCGCATCTTCATGGTCATGGCCTCGACCCGGGTCATCGGCTCCACATTGGCCGTGTCGAGCTCGTCCAGCTGCGCCACCCAATCGAGAATCCCCGAAAGCTCCGATTCCAGCCGACCGGCCTCGTCATCGGTGATGGCGATGCGGGCAAGACGGGCGATGCGAAAGACGGTGGCGCGGTCGACAGACATGGATTTGACGCTGGCTCGAATTCAGGCCCTCAGGATATCAGTCCCAAAGGCTCGCTGGCTGGGAGAACCGGAGAAACCGGGGCATCCCCTGTAGCACCGCCCCGCCGGGGCGGCAACTGGGCGAAACCCCGCCCCTGTTCGTGCTCACGCGTCGAAAGGAACACCGACTTCGGGCACCATGACCTCGAGGCCACCCATGGCCGCCACAAACTTGTCAGCCGTCTGGTCGATCACGGGAAAAGTGCCGTAGTGACAAGGGATAACGGTGTCGAAGTCAAAGTAACGCTTGCACGCCAACGCCGCTCCCTTGGCACCCATCGTATAACGGTCGCCGATGGGGACGATGCCGATCTGGGGCTCATGCAGCTCGTTGATCAAGGCCATATCGGCGAACACATCCGTGTCGCCCATGTGATAGAGCGTCTTGCCGCTTTTCGCGGCGATGATGATCCCGCAAGGGTTGCCGAGATAGACCGGCCGCCCGTCGACCATGTTGGACGAGGAGTGGAGCGCCTGGACAAAGGTCAGATCGAACCCGTCCTGCGGAACCATGCCGCCGGTATTCCCCGGATCGGTCTTCTCGACCCCGTGGCCGGCCAGATAGGTCGCGAGTTCGTGCACGGCGATCAGCTTGGTCCCGGTCTCCTTGCAGATCCGGACCGTGTCGCCGACATGGTCTTCGTGGCCGTGGGTCAGCGCCACATGGGTGATCCCGTCGATCACATCGATCTCGGCGATGCCCGACTTTTCGAACGTGGGATTGCCGGTGAGAAAGGGATCGATCAGGATGCGGCTTGCGCCGAACTCAACGCGAAAACAAGAATGACCAAACCACGTTATCTTCATCGTCTCACCCCTCACATCACGCAGTGACTATGGCTCCGCCCTTTCCTATCGAAGAGTTGCCGTCGAAGCTACAGCCTGGCGCGCGTCTTCTTGGCTTTGATGTGGGAACCAAGACGATCGGCCTTGCGCTGTCGGACGTCACCCGGGCCATCGCGACGCCCTACGAGACGGTGCACCGCACGAAATTCACCGCCGATGCCAAGGCGATCGCCGCCATCGCGGCCAAGGAGGGCGTGGGCGGGCTCGTGATTGGGCTGCCCCTCAATCTGGACGGCTCCGAGGGGCCCCGCGCCCAATCGACCCGCGCTTTTGCCCGGAACCTTGGCCAGCATCTGGACCTCCCCATGGCATTTTGGGACGAGCGCCTGTCGACGGCGGCGGTCGAGCGGCATCTGATCGAGGCCGACGCCTCCCGCAAACGCCGGGCCGAAGTCATCGACCGGATGGCCGCCGCCTACATCCTGCAAGGCGCGCTCGACCGCATGAAGGCGCTTCGCTAACGGCCTCCAGGCTCAGCTCAATCGTTGATTTGGAAGAGCTCGTAGTTCTCGGGATTGTCGGGGCAAAGACCCGTGCCGCAAAGGGCGATGGTCGAAAAGATATTGGCGAAGGTCAGGACGAAAAACAGAAGGATCGCGATCAGCGGCAGCCCCTTCAAGCGCCCGGAAGCCGACTGCACCTGCGAGAATTGCCGGTCGCCGAGCAGCATGATTCCGCTGCCGAGGACGATGGCGACCGCGAAGAGGAACGCCCAGGTGTAAAGGTGCATGCCCCAGACCGGAGGGCCGTAAAAGCCCGTACCCGGCACGATGTGGAGCAGGATCTGCCGCATGGAGATCGCGGCGCTCGCGATCCCGCCGATGATGGCAATCCCATAGTGGCTCGGCTTTGGGCCGAACACGACGTTGAGCGCGATGCCGCAGCCGGCGGCGATCAGACCCGCCCGCTGCAAGATGCAGAGCGGGCATGGAAGCTCGCCGAACCAGACCTGATCGATGAACGCCATCGTCAAGACGGTGCCGATGGCGAGTAACCCCGACGCGTTCAGCAGCTTCGACAGCTCGGCGGACACGGTCTGGCTCCTCAGAGTTGGATGCTCAAGACTTCACCGACATGAACGCGGAATAGGATCAGCATTGTGGCAAGCCCGATGAGCCAGAAGCCCACGGACACACCGCGCTGACGCAGCCATGCCGCACCAATCGCGCACGCAAACAGAACAAAGGGCAAGCTCATCATGGGGGTCGCGCTCCCAATTGTTCCTGTAGGTCGGCCAATGCCGGCAGCAGCGCCACGCCGGAGGGACGAAGCCCCGCTTGGGCATGGCGACGATTGGTGCTGCCTCTGGCCAACCAACGATTCGTCTAGTCCCTGACTATTTGGGATTGGCCGCGCCTTGACAAGCCCCGAGGCCCGCGGGGCGCCTGCGCTGACGGAGGCATGACGGCGCGTTTTTCCCCGGTTCGCGTCCTCGCATCCGCCATGCGCTTGAAGCTTTGGAAATCGGGGCCTATACAGTGCCCTTTAATGAGCAACGTGGCTGAAGCCCCTACCCCATCCTTCCCGCATCGCCACCTTCTCGGCATCGAAGGTCTGAAGCGGGACGAGATCCTGTCGTTGCTCGACCTCTCCGAGGACGCGGCGGCTCAGAGCCGCAGGGTCGACAAGAAGAGCAACGACCTGCGCGGCCGGACGCTCATCAATCTTTTCTTCGAAGCCTCGACCCGCACCCAGAGTTCTTTCGAACTGGCGGGCAAGCGCCTCGGCGCGGATGTCATGAACATGTCGATCCCGACATCGTCCATCAAGAAGGGCGAGACGCTGATCGACACAGCCGTCACGCTGAACGCCATGCGCCCCGATCTGCTCGTGGTGCGCCACCATGCGGCCGGCGCGGTCGAGCTCCTGTCGCAGAAGGTCGATTGCTCGGTCATCAACGCCGGCGACGGCAGTCACGAGCATCCCACCCAGGCCCTGCTCGACGCCTTGACCATCCGCCGCCATAAAAAGCGCTTCGAGGGTCTGACCGTGGCAATCTGCGGCGACATCGCCCACTCGCGCGTGGCCCGCTCCAACATTCTATCGCTCAACACGCTCGGCGCCCGCGTCCGTGTGGTGGCGCCCTCGACGCTGCTCGGCGAAGCGGTGGACCGGCTCGGTGTCGAAGCGTTCACCTCCATGCATGAGGGCCTGAAGGACGCGGACGTCGTGATGATGCTCCGCCTTCAGCGCGAACGCATGGCCTCCAGCCTGATCCCGAGCCAACGGGAGTACTTCCACTTCTACGGGCTCGACGCCGACAAGCTGGCGAGCGCCAGGGATGACGCCATCGTGATGCATCCGGGCCCGATGAACCGCGGCGTCGAGATCGACGCTTCAATCGCAGACAGTCCGCGCAGCGTGATCCGCGAACAGGTCGAGATGGGTGTCGCCGTACGCATGGCCGTGCTGCAAGCCCTCGCGCGCCATCTTCCGAACGAATGATCGTCATGGACCACGAAGCCGAACCCGAAACTGCCCACCGCCCACACCGCAAGCCGCTTGCGCTGGTGAATGCGCGGCTCGTCGACCCGGCTTCGGGACTGGATGCCTTTGGCGGGCTCCTGATCGCCAATGGCACGATCGCCGACCTCGGCATGCACATCACCGAAGGCTCGATCGAAGGCGCAGAGTCCCTCGATTGCGGCGGGCGCACCGTCGCGCCCGGGCTCATCGACATGATGGTCTTCTGCGGCGAGCCGGGCCATGAGCATCGCGAGACGCTGGCGACCGCGAGCCGGGCGGCGGCGGCCGGCGGCGTCACCACGATCTGCTGCATGCCGAACACCGACCCCGTTATCGACGACGTGGCGCTCGTCGACTTCGTGCTCCGGCGTGCGCGCGACACGGCCCTCGTTCATGTCCATCCCATGGCCGCCATGACCCGCGACCTGAAGGGCGAGGACATGGCCGAACTCGGCTTGCTGCGGGATGCGGGCGCGATCGCCTTCACCAACGGCAAGACGAGTGTCGCCAACGCCAAGCTGATGCGGAACGTTCTGTCCTACGCCAAGGACTACGGCGCGCTGATCGTCCACCATCTGGAGGACGCCAACCTCGCCCAGGACGGGGTCATGAACGAAGGCGAAGTCGCGACGCGTCTCGGACTGCGCGGCATCCCGACGGAAGCCGAGACCATGATGCTCGACCGCGACATCCGCCTCGTCGAGCTGACCGGAGGCCGTTACCACGCGGCGCAGATATCCTGCCGCGCATCGCTCGAGGTGATCCAGGCCGCGAAAGCACGCGGCCTGCCCGTCACCTGTGGCGTCAGCATCAATCATCTGACCCTGAACGAGAACGATATCGGCCCCTACCGGACGTTCTTCAAAATGACGCCGCCGCTCCGGGCGGAGGAAGATCGGCAGGCCATGGTCGAGGGGGTGGCCAGCGGCGATATCGACGTCATCGTCTCTGCGCACGACCCCCGCGGCGCCGAAGGAAAGCGCCGCCCCTTCGCCGAAGCCAATGACGGCGCCGTGGGTCTCGAGACCATGCTGGGCGCGGGACTGCGCCTCTTCCACAACGGCGAGATCACGCTGCACCGGCTCCTGAATGCGCTCTCGGCACGGCCTGCGGAACTCTTGGGGCTTGCCGGCGGACGCCTAGTGAAGGGCGCGCCGGCGGATCTCGCCTTGATCGATCTGGAGATGCCCTGGACGGTCGCCCGCGAAGACCTCCGCTCGAAATCAAAGAACACGCCGTTCGACGAGGCCCGGTTCGAGGGGCGCGCGCTGGTGACGTTCGTTGCCGGGCGCCCGGTCTATCACTACGGTTGACCCGCGCGACGCGCGACACGGCTGAGGGGGGAAAGCATGCCGACTGAGGACTGGTCTGCCGCCATGCCGGTTGCGCTCGGCGTCTATCTCCTGTGCTTCGCGCTTGGTTACCTTCTCGGCTCAATCCCGTTCGGACTTATACTGACGAAATTGGCCGGGCTGGGCGATGTCCGCAACATAGGCTCCGGCAATATCGGCGCGACCAATGTTCTCCGCACCGGGAACAAGGGCCTCGCGGCGCTCACCCTATTGCTCGACCTGCTGAAGGGAACCGCCGCCGTTCTCATCGCCGGCGCGTTCGCCGGGCCCTATGGCGCCATCGTCGCAGGGCTAGGCGCCTTTCTCGGCCATCTCTTCCCGGTCTGGCTCAGATTCAGCGGCGGCAAGGGCGTCGCGACCTATATCGGTGTCGCACTCGGCCTGTTCTGGCCGGCGGCCCTCGTATTCTGCCTCGTCTGGCTGCTCGTGGCGGCCATCACACGCTATTCCTCCCTGTCCGCGCTCACCGCCAGCGCCGCCACCGTGATCTTCCTGGCGGTGATCGGGCAACCGCCCCTGGCCATCCTGTTTGGCTTGATGACCGCCCTCCTCTACCTTCGTCACAAGGAGAATATCTGCCGGCTGCGACAGGGCGAGGAATCACGCATTGGCGGGAGCAAGCAACAAGCCTGAACCGGAACGTCGGCTGAGCGACGCTCAGCGGCTTGCCTGGCTGCGGCTGCTGCGCAGCGAGAATGTTGGCCCGGCGACGTTCCGCGCGCTGGTCAATCAATTCGGCGGCGCCCAAGCCGCGATCGACGCACTCCCCGATCTCTCCAGGCGCGGCGGGCGCACCCAGGCGATCCGCTTGTGTAGTATCGACGACGCCGCAGCGGAACTTGCGCGGGCCAAACGCATTGGCGCGTATCTCGTCGCCCATGGAGAGCGCGGCTACCCGCCGGCACTGGCCCACACGGACGGCTCGCCCCCACTCATCTACGTCAAGGGGCGCTTGGAACTCGCGGACATGCCGATCATCTCCATTGTGGGCGCACGGAACGGGTCGGCTGCGGGCCAGAAATTCACGCGGCAAATCGCCAATGCACTGGGACTCGAAGGCTTCGTCATCGCGTCGGGCTTGGCGCGCGGTATCGATACCGCCGCGCACAACGCCAGCCTCGATGCCGGCACAATCGCGGTCGTGGCGGGCGGTATCGACGTGGTCTACCCGCCGGAGAATGCCGACCTTCAGGAGGCCATCGGCGAGCGCGGACTGCTGATCAGTGAACGGTCGCCCGGCCATACGCCGCGCGCAAAGGACTTTCCGCGCCGGAACCGCCTGATATCGGGCATCGCGCTGGGTGTGGTGGTGATCGAGGCTGCGCAGCGCTCCGGATCGCTCATCACGGCGCGCATGGCCGGAGAGCAAGGGCGCGAAGTCTTCGCCGTGCCGGGTAGCCCGCTCGACCCGCGCGCAGCCGGCACAAACAATCTCCTGAAACAAGGCGCCACGCTGGTTGCTGCGCCGGAGGACATCACCGAGGCACTCGCGCCGATCCTCGGGCGCCCTGCCGGCAAGACACCGCGCGAACTGTCCTCCAACGAGGAGCAGGAAGTGCCCCGCCCGCTTCCGGACATCGGTCAGACCGAGCGCGACCGCGTGATCGAGGCCCTCGGGCCAAGTCCGATCGATATTGACGAGATGATTCGCTGCACGGGCATCGAGACCCGGAAGGTCCACATCATCTTGCTGGAGCTCGATCTCGCGGGACGCCTGCAGCGCCACCCGCGCCAGCTCGTGTCACTGATCGATCCGTGACGTGGATTAATCAGGCCGCGCTTTTTGCTCGTTGGCTTTGCTCAAGGACTTCCCGATGCAATACGCCAACTCAGGCATATCGTACCGAAACGCAAGCAGCAGCAGTTGCGTGAGATAGTCTGCAATGTAATCGGCCGCGTCCTGCCGCGAGGCAAATTCCACGTGGCTTTCGGAAACATCCGGCTTTGCCCGAAGCGACTTGCCGCCGCCATTGCCTCTCGATTCACCGCTTCCTGTCACCGCAACCACATCCATTTTTGTGAGAATTCGGCGGGCGCAGTCGTGTCAGCGCCGAGGCCCTTTTGATCGTCTTCCGGTTGCGGACTAGTATTATATACACTTGATACTTGTCAATCGATCTCGCGGCCAATTTGACACCGGCTGATCGAGTCACCATTTTCGCCCACGAGTCCGGGGGCCAATTCCGAAATTTCTCCCTTGGCCGCGCGCCACTCGCACGGCTAGGAACATCTCAATGAACATCGTCATCGTCGAATCGCCGGCCAAGGCAAAAACCATCAACAAGTATCTCGGCTCAGATTATCGGGTGCTGGCCTCCTATGGTCACGTCCGCGATCTGCCGTCGAAGAACGGATCGGTGGTGCCCGACAACGACTTCGAGATGCACTGGGATGTCGACCCAAAGTCGGCCAAGCGGCTGAACGAGATCGCGCAAGCCGTCAAGGGCGCCGACAAGCTCATTCTGGCGACCGACCCTGATCGCGAAGGCGAAGCCATCTCCTGGCACGTGCTTCAGGTGCTGGAGCGCAAGAAGCTCCTCGGCAAGATCCCCGTGGAGCGCGTTGTCTTCAACGCCGTCACCAAGGATGCGATCCGCGATGCGATGCGCAATCCGCGCGCAATCGACGAGCCGCTGGTCAACGCCTATCTCGCCCGCCGGGCCCTCGACTATCTCGTCGGCTTCACGCTTTCGCCTGTCCTGTGGCGCAAGCTGCCCGGCGCGCGGTCGGCCGGCCGCGTCCAGTCCGTCGCGCTGCGGCTCGTCTGCGAGCGCGAACTGGAAATCGAGAAATTCGTCGCCCAGGAGTACTGGTCGATCACGGCCGCGCTGGCGACCGGCAAGAACGAGACGCTCAACGCACGCCTTTTCTCCGTGGAAGGCGACAAGCTCGGCAAGTTCGATATCCCGGACGAAGCGACAGCGATGGCGTTGAAGGCGGCGCTGGACGGCGGCCGCTACAGCGTCGGATCGATCGAGAGCAAATCGCAGAAGCGCAATCCCGCGGCCCCGTTCACCACATCCACCCTGCAGCAGGAAGCCTCGCGCAAGCTCGGATTCAGCCCGCGCCAGACCATGCAAGTGGCGCAGCGGCTCTACGAGGGCGTGGCCCTCGGCGGCGTCACCGAAGGCCTCATCACCTATATGAGAACCGACGGTGTGCAGATCGTGCCCGAAGCGATCTCGCAGGTCCGCTCGTTGGTGACCGGCCTCTACGGGCAGCGCTACGTGCCGGCAAGCCCGCGTCAATACCAGACCAAGGCGAAGAACGCGCAGGAAGCGCACGAAGCCATTCGGCCGACCGACTTCAGCAAGGCGCCCGACAAGGTCGCCCGTTATCTCGAGCCTGATGCCTTGAAGCTCTATAAGCTGATCTGGCAGCGCACGCTCGCAAGCCAAGCAGCCAGCGCGGAAATCGAGCGCACTACGGCCGACATCGACGTGGCCGGAACGGACGGGAAATCCTACGGCGTCCGCGCCACCGGGTCGGTGATCCGCTTCGACGGTTTTCTGAAGATCTATGAGGAAGGCGTTGACGACGCGGTCGGCGAAGACGGCTCCCTACCCGCGCTGACCCAGGGCGAGAGCCTTGACCCGCGCGCCATTGAAGCCAAACAGCATTTCACCGAGCCGCCGCCGCGCTACTCGGAAGCCACCCTTATTAAGAAGATGGAGGAACTCGGCATCGGGCGCCCCTCGACTTACGCGGCGACACTGAATGTGCTGCGCGAACGGGACTATGTGCGCATCGACAAGAAGCGGCTTTACCCCGAAGACAAGGGGCGGCTCGTAACCGCTTTCCTGGAAAGCTTTTTTCAAGCGCTACGTCGAGTACGACTTCACCGCCGATCTGGAGGAGAAGCTCGATCTCATTTCCGCAGGCGACCTTCAATGGAAGGAGGTCCTGCGCGACTTCTGGCGCGACTTCATTGGCGCCGTCGACGAGATCGGCGACCTTCGGATCGCACAGGTGCTCGATGCGCTGAACGATCTGCTGGGGCCGCACATCTTTCCGGACACAGGCGACGGCAAACCGCGCGCCTGCCCATCCTGCGGCGACGGACAGCTCAGCCTGAAGGTCGGGAAGTTCGGCGCCTTCGTCGGCTGCTCGAACTATCCCGATTGCCGGTATACGCGCCAGCTCGCCG
This sequence comes from Methyloceanibacter sp. wino2, assembly GCF_003071365.1. Classification (NCBI taxonomy): domain Bacteria; kingdom Pseudomonadati; phylum Pseudomonadota; class Alphaproteobacteria; order Hyphomicrobiales; family Hyphomicrobiaceae; genus Methyloceanibacter; species Methyloceanibacter sp. wino2. The sequence continues at coordinate 3,070,553 of NZ_CP028960.1, read as the reverse complement.
AGACCGGCGAGAAAGCGGCCTTCGCGGATGGCAAGGTGCTCGGTCTCGATCCCGAAACGGAGTTGGAAGTCAGCATCCGCACTGGCCGCTTCGGACCCTATATCCAGCTCGGCGAAGCGGGAGACGGCGAGAAGCCCAAGCGCGCCTCGATTCCGAAAGGCACAGACCCGGACGCTATCGATCTGGAACGGGCCCTCTCCCTTCTGTCGCTGCCTCGTGAAGTCGGCATTCACCCCGAGTCCGGCAAGCCGATCACGGCCGGATACGGGCGTTTCGGACCCTACGTTCAGTGCGATGGCAAATATGCGAGCCTGTCCACGCCCGAGGAAGTTTTCGAGGTCGGCGCGAACCGCGCCATCACGCTCCTGGCCGAAAAGGCCGCGAAAGGCGCGCAACGCGGCGCCAGCGTCATCAAGGAACTGGGCGAACATCCCGAAGGCGGCGGCAAGGTTCAGGTGCTGAACGGGCGCTACGGGCCCTACGTGAAGCACGAGAAAATCAACGCGACGATTCCGCGGGACCGTGCGCCCGAGGACGTCACGCTCGAGGAAGCCGTCGAACTGATCGCGGCGCGCGCGGCCAAGGGACCCGCGAAGAAGAAAGCGGCGAAGAAGGCTCCCGCCAAGAAAAAGGCAGCCAAGAAGACGGCTGCGAAAAAGGCACCGGCGAAAAAAGCTGCGGCCAAGAAGAGCGCCGCAAAGAAACCGGCGCGAAAGAGCGCCCCGTCCAATGAGGCCGCCGACGAGGCGGCCAGCTAAGCGGCAAACGTGGCCCCACCCAAGAAGACGACCTCAGCCAAGAAGACCGCATCCGCCGCAAAGGCCAAGGCGAAACGGCCTGCGAAAACGAAGCCTGCCTCCAAGTCAAAGGCGGCTGCCAAGGCCGGCCTGCCCTCCAAGAAGGAGGTCATCGAATTCCTGGCGGGCACGACGTCCAAGGCCGGCAAGCGGGAGATCGCACGCGCTTTCAACATCAAAGGCTCGGACCGGATCGCTCTGAAAGCGCTCTTACGCGAGATGGCCGATGAAGGCCTGATTGCCGGCTCCCGCCGCAAGCTGTCGCGCCCTGGAGTGCTGCCATCGGTGACGGTGCTGGAGATCGTTGCGCGAGACGAGGATGGCGAGTTCATCGCCCGCCCCGCCACCTGGGACGACGAGAGCGGGCCGATGCCGAAGATCCTCATGGTCGAAGGAAGTGGCAATCTCGTGCAGGTGCCCGGTGTCGGCGATCGCGTTCTCGCGCGGCTCACGCCGCAAAAGCCGGACGCGGACTATCCCTATCACGCCCGTACCATCAAGAAGCTGCCACGTACCACGTCGCGCAGCCTGCTCGGCATCTTCCGGTCCCTGTCGGACGGCCGCGGTGTCATCGATCCGATCGACAAAAAGCAATTGAAGGAATGGACGGTGCCGAAAGGTGCCACGGACGAGGCCGAAGACGGCGAACTGGTCCGCTTCGAGATCGCGCGCTCGGCGCGCTACGGCGTTCCCACCGCCCGTGTCGTCGCGAGGCTCGGGAACCCGGAAGCGCAGCAAGCCATCAGCCTCATCGCTCTTCATGCGCATGGCATCCCGGACGAATTCCCCCCAACCGCGATCGCCGAAGCCGATGCCGCGAAGGAAGTGGAACTGGGCTCCCGCGTCGATTTGCGTGACGTCCCCCTGCTGACCATCGACCCCGTCGATGCCCGCGACCATGACGATGCTGTCTTCGCGGAAGCGGATACGGCGCCCGACAACGAAGGCGGTTGGATCGTCATCGTCGCCATCGCGGACGTGGCGCATTACGTCACGCCCGGCAGCGCGCTCGACAAGGAGGCCCGGAAGCGGGGCAACTCCGTGTACTTCCCCGACCGCGTCGTACCGATGCTGCCGGAGCGCATCTCGAACGAGCTTTGCTCGTTGAAGGAAGGCGTCCCGCGCCCCTGCCTCGCGGTCCGCATGGTCTTCGACAAGAACGGCCACAAGAAGAGCCACCGCTTCCTCCGCGGGCTCATGCGGTCCGCCGCGAGCCTGTCCTACGAACAGGCCCAAGCCGCGATCGACGGCCGCCCCGACGATGCGACGGACCCGTTGCTGGAGACGGTGCTACGGCCTCTCTGGGGCGCCTATGCGAGCCTCAGCAAGGCCCGCGATGCACGCGGACCGCTCGAACTCGACTTACCCGAACGGAAGATCCTGCTGGACGACAAGGGGCGCGTGCGCGGGATCGCGACACCGCCGCGGCTCGATGCGCATCGTCTGATCGAAGAGTTCATGATTCAGGCGAATGTCGCCGCCGCGGAGGCGCTCGAAACCAAACGCTCGCCGCTCGTCTACCGCATTCACGACGCGCCTTCGAAGGAGAAGCTCGTGACGCTCGGCGAGTTTCTCGCGACGATCGAGATGAAGCTGCCGAAAGCGGGAACGCTCAAACCGGCGCAGTTCAACCGCATCCTCGCCGACGCCCGCAAATCTCCCAATGCCGAACTCGTGGCGGAGGTGGTCCTGCGGAGCCAGAGCCAGGCTGAGTACAGCCCCCGCAATCTCGGGCATTTCGGCCTCAACCTGCGCCGCTATGCGCACTTCACCTCTCCGATCCGGCGCTATGCCGACCTGATCGTGCACCGCGCCCTCATCCGGGCCTTCGGCCTCGGTGAAGGGGGCCTGACGGACAGGGAGATCGACGAGCTGGAGGAGGTCTCGGGCGCCATCTCCGATACGGAACGGCGCGCCATGGCGGCCGAGCGGGACACGGTGGACCGTCTGATCGCGGCCTACCTCGCGGACCGCATCGGAGCCACCTTCACCGCAAAAGTCTCCGGCCTCGTGCGCTCGGGCCTGTTCGTCCGGCTGACCGAGACGGGCGCCGACGGGTTCGTTCCCGCCTCCGCCATCGGGCATGAATACTTCTATCACGACGAGGTACGGCAAGCGCTGGTAGGCGAAGACACAGGCCTCGCCTACCAGCTCGGAGACCCGGTCGAGGTTCGCCTGGTCGAGGCCATCCCGACCGCGGGGGCGCTACGATTTGACATGTTGAGCGAAGGACGCAAGATCGCTAGCTCAAAGGGCCGGCCACGGTCCCGCATCGCGGATAGAAGCAAGCAGCGCCCGCGCGGGAAGCCGCGCGGCGGACGGTCGAGGAAGCGGCGGTAATCAAGCGCCGACAATCAAGGGCCCAGGCCCAGCGAAAGTGAGAGGAAAGCAGGAATGTCACAGGACGAAGGCCGGTCGACGGGCGAACGCCCCCTCCAGCAGTCACTTCTGCGGGGCGCGCTGATGAAATGCCCGGCCTGTGGCGTCGGCTCGCTCTTCACACGCTATCTGAAGGTCGCCGATAACTGCTCCCATTGTGGCGAAGCTCTGCACCACCACCGGGCCGACGACGCGCCGGCCTATTTCACGATCGTCATTGTCGGCCATGTGATCGTCAGCCTCGTACTGACGGTCGAAATGGCCTACCACCCGCCCCTTTGGCTTCACGCCGCCATCTGGCTGCCGATGACCATCCTGGTCGCGCTGGCGGTCCTTGCCCCCATGAAGGGCTTGCTGGTTTCGCTGCAGTGGGCGCTCCTGATGCACGGCTTCGATCCCGACCACAAAGAAGAGATCGGAGACCGGCTGGCGCCGCCGACCGCCTGAGCCCCGGCTCAGCTTGACTTCCGCACGCGAAACAGTAGGTTGCGCGCAACTTGACGCGGGCTCGATTGGGCCCGCGCACCCTATCCCGACAGATTCTATCCGAGGACGACAATGGCGAAGCCCGTCACCCAGAAGATCAAGCTCTTGAGCACCGCCGGCACCGGTTACTTCTATGTCACCAAGAAGAACCCGCGGAATCAGACCGAAAAGATGGTCTTCAAGAAGTACGACCCGGTCGTGCGCAAGCACGTCGAGTTCAAGGAAGCCAAGATCAAGTAGCGCCCCGGGCCTGCCAAGTGTAAGGCGCGCCGGTCTAGACGGCGCACTGGTCGCTACTGCGACCCACCACTAAATCCTTCAAGTTGCTGGGGATGTTGGTCCGTCGTCGAAACGGTCCACCGAAAGTGGTGGCCGGTCGAAACGCGGCGCTAACGAGGAGGCCACTCTACCGCGCTCCGACCGGCCAAACCCCACGGACGCAGGAGATGCGGCGGACCTGAGCATTCCGCAGGGTTGTTCTGTTCACTGGTGGAAGGACGAAGCGATAGGCCACGCAGGCGGTTCCGCCTTGTGTCCCAATTCCGCTCGACGCCTTCCACACGGCGCATTTGGAACTAACTCAAAGCATAAAATCATAGGCAACGGGAACCAAATCAATCGTTGCCAATTGATTAATACGATAAAATCTCTGTTAGTGTAAAGCGTTAAGCTCAGACCCTCAGCCGAGGTGTCAAGACCGGCAAAGGGCCGGAAGCGCCTCTCCGGCACCCCGGGCGGCCATTGCTCTCAAAGCTAGACTGATTCGGTCCGGGACGTCCCCGCCGGCCACGAGGCACCAGGCCTCACGCAGCGTCGCCGACCACCCGGTTGCGCCCATCGCGTTTGGCGCAGTAGAGCGCTTGATCCGCGCGCTTGAGAATGAGTTCGGGCGTGTCTTCCTCGTATTCCAGCGCCGCCACCCCCATGCTTGCGGTCACGTTGACCGCTTTGTTCTGCGCGCCCGCGATGAAGGGTGCCGCGGCAATGCACTGCCGCAGGCGTTCGCCGACGAGATAGGCGCTTTCGAGTCCCGTGTCGGGCATGACGACAACGAACTCCTCACCGCCCAGCCGGCACGCAAGGTCGATGCCCCGAATATTGCGCCGGAGCCGCAACGCCAGTTCCCGCAGGACATCGTCGCCCGCGTCATGCCCATGCGTATCGTTGATGACCTTGAAATGATCCACATCGATCAGCAGCACTGAAAGAGGCCGCCCCCGTTCAGCCGATTCCTCGAAGAGCGTCTCCAAGTGGCTGCTCAGATAGCGGCGATTATGGAGGGCCGTGAGGGGATCCAGCACCGCCATCTCGACGGTCTGCTCCAGCCGCGACCGCAAATAGTCCGTATACCGCTTCCGCTTCACTTGCGTGCGTACCCGCGCAAGGAGCTCGCTCGGGTTGACGGGACGCATGACGTAGTCATTGACGCCCATGTCGAGACCGCGATGCAGACGCGCCTCCTCACCGGGCTCGACGATCATCATGATCGGCAGATGCCGCGTGCGATCGAGCGAGCGCAACTGCGAACAAAGCCGCAGCCCATCGGCGTTCTGCAGGTTCAAACTGACGATCAGCAGGTCGAAGTCGCCACTCGGCGCGACGAGCATAGCATGTGCCGGATCCACCATGTGGACGACGTCGTTGTCCGACTGCAGCGCCTCGACGATCCGCGTTGCGGCGCCTTCCCGGTCTTCGACCATGAGAATACGGCCATCGCACCCGGTGATGGCGACATCCTCGCCCAGCATGGCCGGATAGCCCATCTGCTGCTCCGTCGATGCCCGCATGAGCATCTCATCGGTCAACAGCTTCAGACGCGCAAGATTCCTGACCCGGGTGATCAAAGCCAGATCATCGACCGGTTTTGTCAGAAAGTCGTCGGCGCCGGATTCGAGCGCTTTCAGCAAGTCGTTCGGATGATCGAGCGCCGTCACCATCACGATGGGAATATGCTGGGTCCGAAAATCGGACTTGAGCCTCTGGCAGACCTCGAAACCGTCCATGCCGGGCATCATGACATCGAGCAGGATGACGTCCGGCAGGTCCTGCCTGCAGATCTCAAGCGCATCGGCACCACTCGATGCGGTCTGCACGGTGAAATATTCGGCCACGAGCCGCGCTTCGAGCAGCTTCAGATTGGCCAACATGTCGTCGACGATGAGGACCCGCGCGGTCATGAACTCTAACGCGCCTCTCCGATGAACTGTTTGACCGTGTCCAGGAACATCATCACGGAGATCGGTTTGGAAATGTAGGCCTCGCAGCCCCCTTCCCTGATCCGCTCCTCATCGCCCTTCATGGCGAAGGCGGTCACGGCAACGACGGGAATAGACCTCAGCTGGTCGTCTTCCTTCAGCCATTTCGTAACCTCGAGGCCGGACACCTCGGGAAGCTGAATATCCATGAGGATGAGATCCGGATGGTGCTCGCGCGCGAGCTCCAGCGCATCCACACCGTTCCGGGTCTGAAGCGTCTGATACCCATGTGCATCGAGGAGGTCATGGAAGAGCTTCATGTTGAGCTCGTTGTCCTCGACAATCAGAACTGTCTTCGTCATCGGCATCGGTCCCGGCGATTCTGTTCCGTCATGGTCGGCGACATAGCCACGATGCGCAGATAGGCTTCGCGCCGCCGGCGGCGCAGCGGGCGGCCGCATCAAAGACGCCATGGGCGCCTGCAGAAAACCACGGTTCGGCGCAGCTGCTTCCACGTATGTCGATCGTGTCCTCCAAAACATGGTTCCATCGCCCCTTTTGCTTTCGGGCAATATCCCATCGAACCTGTAACTAAACTCTGAAGCGGAACTGGAAATCGTGACGGTTCTTGATCATTTTCCGCCATTTACCGAGCGTTAGGCTACGGCTTTACCAGACCCCAACCGAACGCAATGTTCTGTAGACGGACTATTTACACTTCTTTTCCTTTAAGTACTCGAGCGAGCTCAGCTTGCCCTCGACCGTGTACTCGCCATAGTCGATGAGCAGGTCGCGGCTGACGCCGTTCTCGTAGAGCCGGAAGTCGATCTGGTAGCTCGGGGTCAAGTCGCCGGCCGCCAGATCGAAATAGCCGATCGAGATGGGCCAGGACGGCAATTCGCCGAGCTTCTCGTCCTGAGCGACCTTTTCGAGCCGGTCCGCGTCGCCGCCGGGTTTCACCATGCTTCCGATGAACGCGGTCGTATCGAAGACCCTCTGGCCCTTCTCCGTGCCGTCATAGACCTTCGCCTGGAAGACGCTCTGGCCGCTGGCCGCCCGCTCGATCAACGCGATGCTGTGCTGGGTCGGGAACAGAACGGGGCCGGAAAGGCTGAACTCTTCGGACTCAGGCTGCGTGAGCCTGACGGTGATGGCCCCGTCGGAGCGGCCGCGGCTAGCCCGGCCGATGGTGGCCTCGTCGAGCCGGTGGTTCAGCCGCTGCGAGGAGTGAAAGCGGAAGGACTTCCCGTCACCGGCCTCCCCGGTCGACGACCAGACATCGGCGAGGATCGTCTCGCCTTGCGTGTCGGTGATCTGGCTAACCAACCGCGTGTTGAGGGAGTAGCCGCGGCATGCCGACCCCGTGAATTCAAACACCATGCGGCCGTCATAGGCCGTGACACCGGAGCCGGAGCGCGCCTCGCCGAGCGACATTTCGTAGACCGCTCGATGGGGTGCCAAGTGGCTGGCCCCAATCGCCCAGGCCTGATGGGACACCCCCAACGCGGCGCAAAATACCAAGGAAGACAGCCAATAACTCTTGGCGCGGTTCATCTATTCGGCCTTCTGAAGCTTGCCCGGAAGTCTGCAGCCGGTCTGGCCTGTCCGAGCGGTAATTCTTGTCACTATCGTTCCGGTCCGGCAAGGGCCCCGCGAGCGCACGCGCCGGACTCCCGAAAACGAAATTCCCAGGCAAGCCTTGCAGGCTAAGGCTTTTTGCTCAACTGTGAGCGTAACGTCGGGTATGGGAGGAATCATGGCAGGAACGATCGAAGCACGGCTCCAGGCCTTGGACATTGCGCTGCCCGAGGCAAAGCCGCCGGTCGCCAGCTACGTGCCCTTCATCCACATGAACGGACAGCTCCTGGTCTCCGGCCAACTCCCCATGCAGGACGGTGCAATTGCCGTCAAAGGCCAGCTCGGCGGCAACGTCACGCTGGAGGACGGGCAAGCCGCGGCGCGCCTTTGCGCACTGAACATCATGGCCCAGGCCAAGCTGGCCCTGGGCGATCTCGACCGCATCACACAGCTCCTGCGCCTGAACGGTTTCGTCTGCGCTGCGCCTGAGTTCGGCGACCATCCCAAGGTGATCAACGGCGCATCGGATCTGTTCGTGGAGGTGTTCGGCGACAAGGGACGCCACACGCGCATTGCCGTCGGCTGCGCGAGCCTGCCACTGAACGCTGCCGTCGAGATCGATGCGGTATTTGCCATAGACTGAGCGCGTCGAAGAGAGGACGCACATGGGCGAACTCTACTGGCTGAAGCGGCCGATCGCCCATCGTGGGCTCCACGATGCTGCGCGCGGGATCGTCGAGAACAGCGCCTCTGCGGTGAAGGCGGCGATGCGGAGGGGCATCGCCGTCGAAGTCGATCTGCAGCGCGCGGCCGGCGACATGCCGGTCGTGTTTCACGACGTGATGCTCGATCGCCTGACGAACGAAAGCGGTCCTGTCGCCGCGCGCGACGTGGAGGCCTTGCGCGCGATCCCCCTCAAAGACGGCGGCGGCGACCGGATCCTATCCTTGCCCGAACTCCTCGAACTCGTGGGCGACACCGTCCCGCTGGTGTTGGAGGTGAAGAACCACGGAAAGGGTGACGGCGCCTTCGAGGCCAACATCGCCAAGCTGCTGGCTGGCTATCACGGTCCGGTGGCAGTGATGTCCTTCGATCCCCATGCGGTCGCGGCCTTCCGGCAACACGCCCCTACTCTGCCCCGCGGCCTCGTCTCCTGCCGCTTCAACGACGAATTCTCCAAGACGCATCTTTCGACGCTGCAACGTTTCGCCATGCGGCATCTCCTCACATCCACCTTCGCACGGCCCCATTTTGTCGCGTACGATGTCAACGCGCTGCCGGCTGTCGCGCCGCTGCTCGCCAAATTCGCCGCCGGCCTGCCCTTGCTGGCATGGACCGTTCGCACCGAGGCGGATCTTGCGCGGGCCCTGCGATATGCCGATGCGCCGATCTTCGAAGAGATCGCGCCCTAACGGCCGGCATTGGAAGGCCGGGGCGCGGGTCAAAGGGTACGGCCGGATCGCCGAACATCATGGGCGGCATGGACACACCAGCGGAACGAAAGGACCGAAACGCGCAGGACCACGGCGCCGGAGCGCCCCACGCACACGGGGATAGCGCCCCGGAGGCGGTCGTGCGCATCGCAAGCCGCATCGCGGACGTGCCTGCCGACCAATGGGACGCTTGCGCGATTGGCGACAGCGGCTTAACGGAGCCCTCCAACCCTTTCGTTACCCATGCTTTTCTGAAAGCGCTCGAGGAGAGCGGGTCGGCCACGAGAGAGACCGGCTGGCTGCCCCAGCATCTGCTCTACGAGGACGACCAGGGCCGCCTGCTCGGGTGCATGCCCTGCTACCTGAAGGGCCATAGCCAGGGCGAGTACGTGTTCGACCACGGCTGGGCCGAAGCCTACATGCGCGCGGGCGGCGACTACTACCCGAAGCTACAAGCGGCGGTGCCGTTCTCCCCGGTCCCAGGCCCGCGGCTGCTCGTCCGGAACTCTGACGCCCGCATGGAACGGCAAGCCTTGCTGCTGGAGGCGGGACGGACGCTGACGAACAGGCTCGGCGTGTCTTCGCTGCACATCACCTTCATGACGCGCGACGAGTGGCGGCTCGCGGGCGAACTCGGCTACCTGCAGCGGACCGACCAGCAGTTCCACTGGCACAATGACGGCTACGGCAGCTTCGACGACTTCTTGAGCGCGCTCGCTTCGCGCAAGCGCAAAGCCATCAAGCGCGAACGCCGTGATGCGCTCAGCGACGATATCGAGATCGAATGGCTCACCGGCTCCGAGCTGACCGAAGCGCACTGGGACGCGTTCTTCGCGTTCTACATGGACACCGGCGCGCGCAAATGGGGACGCCCCTATCTGACGCGCAAGGCCTTCAGCCTGCTAACCGAGACCATGGCCGACCGGCTACTGCTCGTCATGGCCAAGCGCGGCACGGACTACATCGCCGGCGCACTCAGCGTCATCGGCGCGGATACGCTCTATGGCCGCTATTGGGGCGCGCTCGAGACCCACGACTTCCTGCATTTCGAAGTCTGCTACTACCAGGCCATCGACTACGCGATCGCCCACGGTCTCGCCCGCGTCGAGGCTGGCGCCCAAGGCGGCCACAAGCTGGCACGCGGCTACGTCCCCACCGAGACTTACAGCGCGCACTACATCGCCGATCCGCGGCTTAGAGCCCCCGTCGCCGACTATCTTCAGCGGGAGCGACTCGCCGTCGCGGAAGAGAGTGCCCTGCTCGCGGCGGAGTCGCCGTATCGAAAGGACTTAGGCAAGCGCGCCTAATCCAGCACGAACGAGATCTTGCCGTTGATGCGGTACTTGCTGATCTTGCCGTTCTCGACCGTCGCCTCGAAATTCTTGATGTAGATTGAGCGCACGTTGCGCACGCTTTTCTCGGCCGTCTTCAGGGCGGTCTGCGCGGCGTCTTCCCAGCTCTTGTTGGATTCGGCCAGAACTTCGATCACTTTGAGCATTGTCATTGGACCCTCCCGAGGTATGCACTTTCAAGAAATTTATTGTAGAACAATATGTTACCGGAGCGGACGCACGCGGCCCGACTCCAATAGAGTCAATGAACGGGGCGCGACAAAGTTCCATCCGCCGGCAAACCCATTCATGTGCCGGTTGACCTAGGGCGCCTAAGGAATCGAAATGATTCAGCAAATCACCCGCGGTTAAGACACGACGAGAGGAGACACGATCGGATGGCAGACAACGATGCGGCGGCGTACGACCCGGAGAACATCTTCGCCAAAATGCTCAAAGGCGAGATCCCCTGCCACAAGCTCTACGAGGACGACGACACCCTCGCCTTCCTCGACATCATGCCGCGTACGGAAGGCCACGCCCTCGTCATCACCAAGGAGCCTGCGGCGGACCTGTTCGGGATCTCACCGCAAGGCCTCGGGAAGCTCATGACCGTCGTGCAAACGCTCGCGCCGAAGATCAAGCAGGCGGTCGGCGCCGACGGCATTCTCATCCAACAGTTCAACGGCGCGGCGGCCGGCCAGACCGTGTTCCACCTTCACGTCCACATCATCCCCCGTAAGGACGGCTTCCCCATGCGGGCCGAGGGCTCAAAGATGGCCAACCCCGAGGAACTCAAAGCCACCGCCGAGAAGATTAGGGCTGTGCTGAACGGCTAGCAGAAACAACCATGGCCGGGGCTCTTATGAGCGCCCGGCCATGAATTTGATCTGTAATGAAGCGCGAAGCGCAGGACGGAGTCCTCAGTCTTCGCCGAGCGGGACCTTCGGCACGGAGCCCGAGCCGCTTTCCTTCGCGCCGCCACGGGGTTTGCGGCTGCGCTTGGTCTTCGGCTTCGAGGCCTTGGCTTTCGCCTTGACCTTGGCCTCGGCGTCCTTCTCGTCGGAGTCGCGCGGTTTGATCGGGGCGTCGGCCGAGATGTAGTCGAAGTCGAGGCCTTTTTCGCCGGCTTCTTCCTTCACGACCACGCGCACCGTGCCGCCATCCTTCAGCGCACCGAAGAGGATCTCCTCCGCCAGCGGCTTCTTGATGTTCTCCTGGATCACACGAGCCAGCGGCCGTGCGCCGAACTTCTCGTCGTAGCCGCGGTCCGCCAGCCAAGCATTGGCTTCCGGGGTCAGCTCGATGGTGATGTTCCGGTCTCCAAGCTGGGCTTCGAGCTGGAACACGAACTTCTCGACGACCTGCGCGATGACCGACGCCGGCAGCGCGCCGAACGGGATGATCGCATCGAGCCGGTTGCGGAACTCCGGCGAGAACAGGCGGTTGATCGCCTCCTCATCGTCGCCCTCGCGCTTGGTGCGGTTGAACCCGATCGCCGCCTTGGCCATGTCGGCCGCGCCGGCATTCGTCGTCATGATCAGGATGACGTTCTGGAAGTCCACGTGCTTGCCGTTGTGATCGGTCAGCTTGCCGTGATCCATCACCTGCAGGAGGATGTTGAACAAGTCCGGGTGAGCCTTCTCGACCTCGTCGAGCAGCAGCACGCAGTGCGGATGCTGGTCCACACCGTCGGTCAGCAGACCGCCTTGGTCGAAGCCCACATAGCCGGGAGGCGCACCGATCAGGCGCGACACGGTGTGGCGCTCCATGTACTCGCTCATGTCGAAGCGCAGCAGCTCGACGCCGAGCAGCGTGGCGAGCTGGCGTGCGACCTCGGTCTTTCCGACGCCGGTGGGGCCCGAGAACATGTAGCAACCGATGGGCTTGCCCGGCTCGCGCAGACCCGCGCGGCTCAGCTTGATGGCCGCTCCCAAGGCCTCGATGGCTTTGTCCTGCCCGAACACGACGCGCTTCAGATCCTCGTCGATCCCGCGCAGCACCTCCGCGTCGGTCTTGGAGATGGTCTTTGGCGGGATGCGGGCCATGGTGGCGATGGTGTTCTCCACCTCCTTGACGCCGATGGTCTTCCGCCGCTGACGCTCGGGCACGAGCATCTGCGAGGCGCCCGTCTCGTCGATCACGTCGATCGCCTTGTCGGGCAGCTTGCGGTCGTGAATGTATTTCGCCGACAGCTCCACCGCGGACTTGATCGCCTGGTTCGTGTAGCGAATGCGATGGAAGTCCTCGAAATAAGGCTTGAGGCCCTTCAGAATTTCGATCGTGTCGGGCACGGACGGCTCCTTCACGTCGATCTTCTGGAACCGTCGCACCAGCGCCCGGTCCTTCTCGAAGTGCTGACGGTATTCCTTGTAGGTGGTCGAGCCGATGCAGCGCAGCGAGCCCGATTGCAGCGCCGGCTTCAACAGGTTCGACGCGTCCATGGCGCCGCCCGAGGTCGCGCCCGCGCCGATCACCGTGTGGATCTCGTCGATAAACATGATGGCGCCCGGGAAGTTCTCGATCTCCCGCATCACCGCCTTGAGGCGCTCCTCGAAGTCGCCGCGATAGCGCGTGCCCGCCAGCAGCGCGCCCATATCCAGCTGGAAGATAGTGGCGTCGGACAGCACTTCCGGCACGTCGGCCATGACGATGCGCCGCGCGAGACCTTCGGCGATAGCGGTCTTGCCAACGCCCGGGTCGCCCACGAAGAGCGGGTTGTTCTTTTGGCGGCGGCACAGGACCTGGATCGTGCGCTGCACTTCGGCCTCGCGGCCGATGAGAGGGTCGATCCGCCCGGTGCGGGCCTTCTGGTTCAGGTTGATGCAGTAGACCTCGAGCGCATCGGCGCCGCGCTTCTTGTCGTCGCCGCCTTCCACAGTCGCCGCATCGTCGTCGATGCCGCGCACGGGCCGCGCGTCGGACATGCCACCGCGCTTGGCGATGCCATGACTGATGTAGTTGACCGCATCGAATCGCGTCATGTGCTGCTCTTGCAGGAAGAACGCGGCATGGCTTTCCCGCTCGGCGAAGATCGCGACCAGCACATTGGCGCCGGTCACCTCTTCCCGGCCGCTCGACTGCACATGGGCAACGGCGCGATGGATCACGCGCTGAAAGCCGGCGGTCGGCTGCGCGTCGCCATGGTTGTCGAGCACGAGGCCGGACAGCTCATTGTCGACATAGCCGGTGAGCTTTTCCCGCAGCAGATCAAGATCGACGTCGCAGGCACGCATGACGGCGGCCGCGTCGCGGTCGTCCAAAAGCGACAGGAGCAGGTGCTCCAGCGTCGCATACTCATGGCTGCGCTCGTTCGCATATTGAAGCGCGCGCCGGAGTGCCTGCTCTAAACTGGTCGAAAAAGAAGCCACGGAATTCCTACTCTTTCTCCATCGTGCATTGAAGCGGATGCTCGTGCTGACGGGCAAAGCTGGTGACCTGAGCTACCTTAGTCTCGGCAACCTCGTAAGTGTAGACCCCACAGATGCCGACGCCCTTTTGATGGACGTGCAGCATGATGCGGGTCGCCTCCTCCGGCGCTTTGTTGAAAAACCGCTCGAGGATGTACACGACGAAATCCATCGGCGTGTAATCGTCATTGAGCAACAACACCTTGTAGAGGCTCGGCCGTTTTGTCTTGGGCCGTGCCTTCGTAACAATCTGGGTGCCGGAGTCGTCGTCCCGGCGCGGTTCGTCATTGCGCGCCATCGTTAGCCTTCACTCGTCGTCCCCTAATGTGGGACCGCGCCGCGCCAGTTCCAAGGCGGAGCGCCCTGCTGGGTCCGAAAACCGTCTCGAACACAGTCTAGCGTGATCGGACCGACGGCAGCAATTCGGCGCGAGGTGAAAATGCTAATGTGACGCGGTTTGCTGACAGAAATGGTGATACGCCGCCGCAAGAGGCGGCAACTTGCCGAAAAAAAAGGCCCGGGGCAGCGCCCCGAGCCTTCCTTGGGAGGAAGAATAGGTGCTGTCGCTTTACGCGGCCTTCTTCGCCATGGCGGCTTCCATCGGCTTGTACGCGTCTTTGGCCAGACCGGCATACATCTCGCCGATCTTGGTCATCTCGGCCATGTAGCCGTCGTAAGCCTTCTTGGCGAACTGCGACTGAATTTCGACGGCCTGCTCGATAGACTTGCAGCCAGCGAGCTGCTCGAAAGCCTTGGTCGAATCTTCGAACGCTTTCTTCGAATAGTCGGTGAACTCGGCGGCAATGGCCTGGAAGCCTTTGTTCATCTCGCCGAACGAGCGCACATAGGCGTCAAAACCGTCTTTGCCAACTTTCTGAAACTCTTCAAAACCTTTGATCATCGGGCCCTCTACACAGGTTGGGATCGGAAAAATGCTGCGAACGCGAACACAAATATATGCATTGCACAAAAAACGTCAACCTGGATTTTGCAGTGCACAACATTATGGCGCTTGAGCCCCCAATTTGCCCTTAACGCTTTGGCAATCGACCACTTCTAGCCTGTCCGCTTGTCGGCGTTGCAACGCGGAATGACGGACCGCGACCGCCTCGAAGGGATGCGCAGAAGCGCTCGAGGGCGGCGTGACAAACGGGGAAAGGCGTAAGCCAAAGTGTTCGAACAACTACAATTTGAGTCCAAACGGCGCGGATCCCGGATTCGCACGTCTGGGAACGGCCGGCCATCGGCCTCCCTGCGTCGTATGACGCAGATCAGCCTGGTGCTCTTGCTCGCGTGCGGTGTGACGCTGACACATGTCGGCGAGGCCTTTGCCGACAAGCGGGTAAAGGCCGCCATCATCGTCGATGCGAACACGAACAACGTGCTCTATTCCCAGTCCGCCGACGTCCTGCGCTCGCCGGCCTCGCTCACCAAGATCATGACGCTCTACGTCTTGTTCGCCTATATGCGGGCGGGCCGGTTCAGCCCCGACACCCAGTTGAAGGTCTCCAAGCACGCCGCCAGCCAGTCCCCGACCAAGCTTTATCTGAAGCCCGGTTCCACCATCGCCGTAAAAGACGCCATCAAGGCCCTGGTCACGAAATCGGCCAACGACGCGGCTGCAGTCGTGGCGGAGAATGTGGGCGGCTCGGAGGAGAATTTCGCGCGCATCATGACCCAGACGGCGCGCAATCTCGGCATGAAGAAGACGACCTACCGCAACGCGTCGGGCCTTCCGAACAATGAGCAGCTGACCACGGCGCGGGACCAGGCCATCCTGGCCATGCACATCATGCAGGACTACCCGGAGTACTACAGCGTCTTCGAGACCAAGTACTTCGACTACAAGGGCCGGAAGTACCGGAACCACAATCGCCTGCTCTTCACCTACAAGGGCACGACCGGCATCAAGACGGGCTATACGCGGGCTAGCGGCTTCAACTTGACGGCCGCCGTTCACCGCGGCGACAAGCACCTGGTCGGCGTCGTGCTCGGCGGCAACACCAGCTCACTGCGCAATGCCGCCATGACTTCCCTGCTCGACAAGCACTGGTCGAAAGCCTCTTCGAAGAAGCCGGGTGCCACGAACTTCATTGCATCGCTGCTCGGGGCACCTAATCCGCCGCGGCCCTCTCGCAAACCGATCTTCTCCGTGGCCAGCGCCGCCGTCCCCGTCGCGAGCCACACACCGGCCGCCCAGCCCGCCGTGGCCCAGCCTGCGGTAGCCCAGGCTCCGGCGGTGCAGCCCGCGGTCGCGCAACCGGCACAGCAGCGCCCCATCGTGCAGGCGAGCCTTTCACCGAGCCTCGCGCCGAACCGCCTCTCCGCACCGAGTCCTGCTTCCGCGAACCGTATGGGCAACTACCACGTCCAGGTCGGGTCCTATAACTCGCCCGCCGATGCCCAGAACCGGCTCGGCATGGTGCGCCAGCGTGCGCCGCAATTGCTCGACGGGCACCTGCCCTTCACGGCCACGTTCGAGAAAGACAACAAGGAATGGTATCGGGCCCGGTTCGCCGGCTTCACGAAATCCGACGCGCGCAGTACCTGCGAGGCTCTGAAGCGCATGCGGCTCGATTGCATCGCTCTGGCCGCCGAGTAGCGGCGCACGATCCCTGGCCTAACGGCCAATCAGCACATCTTTCGCTTCGTTGATGCGGGCGGCCAGGTAGGTGGACCCGCCCTGATCGGGGTGCAGCTTCATCATCAGACGGCGATGGGCCTGCCGAATGTCCTCGTCCGAGGCGTCCGGCGCTACCTCGAGCACCGCGCGCGCTTCCTCGACACTCATTCGGCCCTTGGAGAAACCGCCCGTCCCGGCACCGGCGCTCGCTTTTTCGGCCCGCTGCCGCCAATCCGGCACGCGCCAGTCGAGATACGCCTCCATCAGGGCCGCTTCCTTCAGTCCGTCCGCCTCGAAGGTGGCATAGAGTTCGACGGCTTCGGCGTCGCTCAAGGACGAGAGCGTGCGCCCCGCGAACCGGCCCTTCAGGCATTTGCCGTCCATGTAGCCGGTGTCGTGGTCGAGCTCCATTTCCAGCCGCTCGGTCTGCACGTGGGACGCTTGTCCCTTGGACTTCTCACCCGAGCCGCCGAACCCGCCAACGCCGCTTCCGGCGACCAAGCTCAAGGCGAACGCCGCAAGCGGGATCGCCAGCGGCAAGGCCCCGCGCAAAGCCAGGAAGCCTGCCACGGCGAACAATGCGACCGCGCCGATTTTGCGGAGACCGCCCGCGAGTTGTGTCGGGTTCGCCCTGACAATCACGCGGCCGAGAAGCAAGAGGGCGACGAGTAGCGCGCAACCGAGGAAGAAATAGACCATCCGCGCCGGCCTATCGCAGCTGTTCGAGCAGAACCGTCGCAGCGCCGCTCTTGGCGTTCTCGAGCGCCTTGCGGCCCCCCGAGGCGTAGACCGCCACCGCCGTCAGCAGCGCGCGCAGCTGGGCCGCCGAGCCGGCATCGAAGCGGCAATAGGCGCCCCGCGACAGGCGCGCGATTTCCTTGAACGCCCGTTCGGCGCGCGCATCGTGTCCCTCCTGGAACACGAACACGGGCACACGCACGAGACCGAGTTCGCCCGCGAGCTGACACAGATCGTCGATGCTCTCCTCCATGCAGTCGCCCACATAGACCAGCGCATTGACCGTCTGACGGCCGGTCTCTTTTTTTGCATGCGACAGAACTTTGCGGATCTGCGTGTGCCCGCCCTCGCAATGGACTTGGCGCATCAGCCGCGCGAGCGCATCTGGGTCGCGCACCCATTTGCTGGACCGGCACTCGCGAAAGCCCCGGAAATACATCAGCTGCACGTCGAGCCCGCCCACCTGCTTGACCGCGTCGAACATCTCGCTCTGAAGGCCGAGGGCAAGGTCCCAGGTGGGTTGGCGGCTCATGGTGGCGTCCATGGCAAAGATCAGCCGTCCCGACCCCGAGGTGGCCGGCTGCAGGCTCTGCACCTTGCTCAGAAAGGCATCGACTTCCGCCGACGTCGAGGGCGCGCGCGCAACATCGCCCGAAGCCGTCTTGGACGGGGCCGTCGGCGAAGAGGTCTTGGATGCCGGGATCTTCGGTTCACTCATCCGCCCGCTCCGCGATGCCGTTCAAACTCTGAGAAAATGCACACGCTTATAGATGGTCATTTTTGGCCACATTCTCAATCCCGAACCGGCGCCTAGCTGTCGTCGCCGCCCGCCGCGAGCAGGCTCGCATTGCCGCCCGCCGCCGTCAGGTTCGTCGTCCGCACCCGCTCCACCGCGAAGGCTTCCAGATAGTGCGGCCCTCCGGCCTTGGGGCCTGTTCCGGAGAGACCCTCGCCGCCAAAGGGCTGCACGCCCACCACGGCGCCGATCTGGTTTCGGTTGACGTAGAAATTGCCGACCCGCACCCGCGCGGCGACGAAATCCGCCGTCGCCTTAATACGGCTATGAAGGCCGAGCGTGAGCCC